>RFPC01000022.1 GCA_009926305.1 bacterium | reverse complement strand
ATCAATATCTGAGTATCGTTCCCATCGCTTCGACTCCTCCCAAAGCTCCTTCGGTTGTAGTGCTGTCATGAGAAGTTCTTGTGCACCAGCCGCATCCATCTCCTCTCGAACTATATTCGAGATTTTCATAAGGGTTCGATGAAGTAACGGAAGGTAACAGTAGACACCTGCTGAAATCTGTTTCATGTAGCCAGCACGCAACATGAGTTGGTGTGAGGCTGTGCGAGCGTCTCGGGGGACATCCCTCGAAGTCCTCCCAATGTGTCTCGATTGGCGCATATCAGTCTAGCCTCCTCGGCAAGTGAAACTTGAGATACTGACAGTAAAAAATTAGGACTGCAATTATAAAATGATTGCTTGCTTCTGATGAGGGTGATTTCATGCTATTTTGTACTTCGCTTGAATGCGAACTACTCACCACTTAGAGACTTTCGTGCCAGTAATACGATGTATCCAACACGACTCACAACAGAACGGCTAATTCTTCGAAAGATTGTATTGAGTGAGACAGACTTTGTGTTTGACTATGCCTCAGATCCAGACGTTACCACCTATGTCGCATGGCCATCTCCGACTACTAGAGAAGATACGAGGGAATATTTGGCAGAGATGCTCAACCAATGGGACAGGAACGAGTGCTTCGAATATTTCATAGTAAGGAGCTCTGACTCTATGCTCCTAGGAGCGATTTCACTCGTTCCAGAGGACCATTCCGTAACAATTGGCTACGTGATCGCCAAACGTTTCTGGGGAAATGGTTATGCCACCGAAGCAGCGCGTCATCTCGTCAGACTCGCCCTAGCACAAAAAGAGATCTTTCGTGTCCCCCAGTAATCAAGTACCACCATCTTTTTTTCTCATACTCACGAACTATCAGAGGACCCCCTCCGATTAACACTCTGTCATGGGAAATCCACTACGAACCAAAGACCCGTCTCTTTACCGCCTCATTACCACCCGCACGGTACGAGCTGTATGCCTACTGCTAAGAATACAAAGCTCATAGGAGGCATCATGGCTCGCTACCAAGAGCTCCTCGGGATAGAGATATACGCCTACACTATCCTTTCAAACCACATGCACCTCCTTATTACTTATTAAAGCCCCTCGGGGTAATAGTGATGAGTTCATTGAGAATATCCCCAGTAATCAGGTAGCAGCTTCTTTTTTTGTAGGGGATTCACCCTACGTCCCTGAGGCGATAGTGAGGATGCCGTGGGAGGAGCCGCTACTCAGCCAGTATGCTGAATAGTTCAGTTTTCTCGTACTTAAAAGAAAGATGCTTCCGGAGTTTCTTAAAGGCTCTTTGCTTTATCTTTGTTCTACTTGACGGCGAGATCTCTCTCACCCGGTATTTTTCTTTACCGGTTAGAAAGTTCTGAAGAATCAAGCGCTCTTCATAGGTGAGATTTTGAAATCCAGCTTCTAATTTCGAACGAATGTCAGAAAGGATATGACGATATTCTGGACCGGTTCTCCTTGAAGCAGACTCTTTGGACTCTGTACTAATAAAGCGTTCTCGCTGTCTTTTTGATTTAGCGAGATAATCAATCATCTCTCCTCTTATTCTCAGTGATAAAGCTCTGATTCGATGAATTTCTGTGAAAGATTTGTACCGCTCAAAGGCTTCTAAAAAGGCAAGGGTCCCTATCGAGAAAAGCTCTTCTCTGAGCTCTTCTGGGTGCGAGGAGCGGGAAGAGAACTTCTGTGCGTACCGCTTTACGATTAAAAGGTATTGCTCATATTCATTACTATACTCGTCATCCATTTCAGGTACTGTATTCATGAAACATCCCCCCAAGTACGCACGTGACCACGTACAGGAGTTAATCACCACTTAGCGAAAAGAGTTTCCTGATATGAATTCAGATGAGTATCTCGCTAATAATATTGGTATTTTTCGATATTTTCTGACTTCTCTGTAGGAACTAAGGTGGGCGACTCGAGGATTCAGAAAGGAATTCGGAGATATGGCTGCACTATCGCGAGTTAAGAACCGAGAGGCTACTGCTTTCAGGTGCTTTTCCCTGAACTGAAGGGGGAGCGTCAACTTTGTGCTGCCGCTTTTCCCTACGGCTTTTCGTCACGAGCTGCCCACATGCCGCATCAATGTCGCGTCCTTTCGACCAACGAATCGTCACAACGAAGTTGTGCCTCATCAGTGCTTTCTGCCAGCGGTGTAAAGTCGTTTCAGTTGGAGCATCAAATCCAAGGCCCGTGTTAAAGTTGTAGGGAATGAGGTTTATCTTGCACGGAATGCCTTTTAGCAAGGACGGGAGTCTATTCAGGTCTTCTTCGGTATCGTTTATTCCACGCAGCATTACATACTCCATCGTAATACGCTTTCTCGGTGGAACATCAATGCTACGGAGGGTGCCTAAGAGCTCTTCCAGTGGATAGCGTTGATTGATGGGCATAATCTCATCACGAACTTTGTTAGTAGTGGCATTGAGCGATATCGCGAGATTGGCCCCAACTCCCTCCTCGAAGAACCGCTTTATGGCTGGAACAAGTCCAGCAGTAGACACCGTAATTTTACGACTTGGCAGAGCGAGCCCGTGAACATCATTTAAAATACTAATAGCTCTTGTAACACCGTCATAGTTGTGGAACGGCTCTCCCATTCCCATGAAAACCATATTCGAAAACATATCCTGAAAGTTTTGAGTCGAATCTACCACAACCCCCATAACCTGAGAGAGAATCTCACTCTGTGATAAGTGGCGCTTGAGCCCCATGGTTCCGGTCTGACAAAATTTACATCCCAGGGCACAGCCGACCTGCGAGGATACGCAGAGAGTCATCCGTGCAGGTTGTTTTATCATCACTGATTCAACCTCATCCTCACTTCCAACCGAGAACAGGTATTTCCGTGTTCCATCAGATGACAGCGCACGATATTTCGGCTCTAATCGAGGAAAGGTGAAGGCATCTGCTAGCCGAGCCCGATCATGCTTACCGATATTCGTCCACTGCTCAGGATTAAATACTCGTTTTTGATAAATCCATTGAAATAGCTGATCTGCTCGATAACGTGGGAGTGATAGTGTGGAGGTGAGAAAGTCCTCTAACTCAGCTCTTGTGTAAGAAAAGAAGTCACTCATGGTATGTCTCTGGGGGTGTCATCAAGCATCTAAGTGTATAATAATCCTATGAGTTAAGATAGCTACAGAGAGGCAATGAGGTTGATGTGGTCGAGAGTTCGGGGGTCAATCGGCTGAAAATGTAAGATTTTTACGTCACTTAGCACTACTGAGGTGTGGAGAGTTGGACGGGAACGGGAGCGGTAAGAACGTGACGAAACGAGGAAGTCGAGACGCAGTAGCAGCGGAGCAAGAACCAGCTACGGATCCGTCAACCTGGTCTCAGGGCTCTGGGTCTCAGGGCTCAGGTGCCAACGATGAAGCTGGCCAAGGAGATTCCGTTCACGATCTCGGTTCTCCAGAACTCTGGCTTGAGGAGTATGGAGATTATCTGTACCGGTATGCGTTTATGCGAATCAACTCTCGTGAAGTTGCCGAGGATCTTGTTCAAGAAACATTGCTCGCTGCTTACAGAGGCCGCTCAAATTTTGAGGGACGTTCTACTCTCAAGACGTGGTTAGTTGGAATAATGAAAAATAAAATCATCGACTATTTGCGACGGGCTTCTCGCAAGGAGCGAAAAGAGGTTCTTGAAGATGATTCGGAGGTTCTAGACCGGCACTTTAATCGGTTCGGGATTTGGAATCGAATTCTCCCGAATTGGGCGAGTGATCCGAATCAAATTCTGGAACGTCGGGAGTTTATGCAGACCTTTGAAGGATGTCTTCGGAAAGTCCCTCGGAAGGCCCGTAGAGCATTCATGTTAAAGACCTTTGAAAATACGTCATCAGAGGAAGTTTGTAAGATTCTCGATATTACGCCGTCTAACCTGTGGGTACTCCTTCATCGTTGTAGGATGAATTTGAGAGAGTGTCTTGAAAAGAACTGGGCAACTCCAGCCCTTGGAGTACCCAGTGAAGAAGGAGAAGATTCGTGAGTTCGTCTGAAGAACCAAAGCCAGAAGAGAGAGCCGAAATTGACGGTGGACATGGCAGCACATGCAACAATGCTTCGTGCGTGCCCTTCTGTGCTACGACTCTTATCTCATGTCGTGAATACTCGCGGTTGTCATCCAAGCGGTTAGATGAGCCGTTGTCTTTTTTTGAAGCCTTCTGTTACTGGTTCCATCATGTCATCTGCATGGTGTGTCGGCGGTTTGATCGCCAACTGCGTACTATCCACAGAGCTGGGCAGGCGCTAGCAGAGGAGTCGTTGCAAAGTGGCAATAATCCTGCGCACCAACTCACCCCTGAGGCTCAGGAAAGGATTCGTAAGCACCTCCATGAGAATCAGTAGAGGGGTTCAGTTCGCCAGGTTTCTTCCGTGACGACTATCTAGAGCAGCTCCCCTTCTATGCTACGATTCCTCTCGGAAGCGTCTCCTACCGGTTACGAGTCAGCCCGGCTCACATACGTTCCTTCAGAGGTATTGATCACTATTCTCTCTCCCTCTGTTACGAACGGAGGTACGCTCACCGTCAGTCCCGTATCGGTTTTTGCTGGCTTCGGAGAGTTAGTGGCAGTGGCGCCCTTGATTGCAGGTTCTGTTTCTACCACTGTAAGAATTACCGTTGTTGGCAATTGAATTCCAATGGGTTGCTCCTCATAGAGCGTTATTTGAACAGCCATTCCATCCTGGAGGTAATAGCGGGCATCTCCAAGGGTCTCTTCATCAAAAGTAACCTGTTCATAGGTATCGCCATTCATAAAGTGAAATCCACTGGTATCAGAGTAGAGATACGTAGCGCCAACAGTGAATACATCCGCCTCTGTTACATCTTCCGTTGAGCTGAATCGCACTTCAGTTTGTGTCCCGGTCAGAAGGTTTCGAAGCTTTGTCTGTACCATCGCCTTCGTTTTCGGGGGCGTGTGGTGATGAAATTCCATAACTTTGTGAGGTGCTCCATTATGAAGAATCACCACCCCTTTTCGTATTTCAATGCCTTTCATTCTTTCCTCATCAACTCTAAAAATAATTTATTGTCTGTTCTCGCCAGTATACGAGTTGGCAATGCAAGTATCCCACGAAACAGGGAATTACCAAATAGCTAGAACCTCAGAAAAACTCATTTCTCAAGAACTATTTGATAGGTATTGAGTTCTCCAGTAGCAAAACCAGCTTCGCAGTATCCAAAGTAGTAGAGCCATTTGCGGATGAACTGCTGGGTAAATCCCAGCGTTTCAATGGCAGAGCGACTCCCATTGAAACGCTCTGCCCATATAGCCAGCGTCTTCGCATAATGAGGGCCAATTGCTCTTTCAGAAATCCATTGCAGTTTCGTATTTTCGCGAACATTTTTCATGAGTAATTCGCGCGAAGGCACGAAGCATCCAGGAAAGATGTGCTTTTGAATCCAGTCACACCCTTTCCGGTAAAGACTCATACGCTCATCACGAAGCGTGATTGCCTGAATGACAGCTTTTCCTCCTGGTTTTAATAGGCGCTCACAGGCACGAAAGTATTCTGAGAGATATTCTTCTCCGACAGCCTCAATCATCTCGATAGAGATAATTCGGTCATACTCACCTTGCACATCACGGTAATCTTCCAGACGAATGGAGACTAAATGGTCCACTCCCGCTTCTCGTACCCTTTGCTCTGCCCACTCCTTTTGCTGAGCTGAGAGCGTAAGACAGGTAACTTTGCATCCGTATTCAAGCGCTGCTTTGATTGCGAGGCCACCCCAGCCACACCCTATCTCTAAGATATGATCCCCTTGAGTTGCTTCACTGAGTCGAAGAATTTCGGAGAGTTTTTTTTGTTGTGCATCATCGAGGGAGCTATTCTCGGGCTCAAAAATACCGCATGAGTACGTCATGGACTCATCGAGGAATACGGAGAACATTTCATTGCTGAGGTCATAATGAGCTGAAATGTTTTTTCTGCTGCCGCTCTTTGAGTTCCCTCTCATCAGGTGAGCGAAGCGATCGAAGTAACGATAAAGGGCGCTGAGCCACTTACGACGAAAAGTGAATTGCTCCTTATTGATGGCAAAAAGAGATAATAACGAAACGAGATCAGGTGTGTCCCATTCTCCCTCTACATATGACTCACCAGCGGCCACCTCGCTTCCCAGCACAATGCGTGAGAAGAATGCATAGTGCCTTACGTATATCTCTGGAATGAGAGTCTCCCCCTCCCCGAGAGAGCCAAATACCTTTTTTGAGCCATCTGGGAGGTGAAAAGAGATACGGCCGCCTTGAAGCTTACTGAGCGCTTGAAAGACGATGTGCATACAGATTCGCTCAAGCCAAGTGGGACCCCTTACCGTGTGCGTATCTCTTACATCAGGAATAGGTCTTGCGTACACTTGTAATCTCCGTTGATAGCGTAATCTTGCTGCCTGCCATAAAATGCGGGGCATCGTTAAAACCCCAAGCCCTATCTGTTTTACAAAAGAAACTCCCAATCCGAAAGAGAGAAGAGGTCTTGATACTCCGATTGTCTCTCCTACAAAATCGCGGTGATCCCCCCGCATAATCGAAATACGAACAGCAAACGCTTGAATGATGTCTTCAAAATGGAACTCATAATCACCACTTCTGTCAAAGAATGGCGATACATGAAAAGTCTTTTTTTGGCGGTCAGTGAACTCAAACCCCCGCTTGTCTGAGACTTTCGGGGAGCAAACATAGGAGTGCCCATCACCATAGGTATTATTCACATCAGCAACAAACGCCACAAACCGTCCCGTACTATCATAGCACCAGAAGAAACTGACGGGATTGAATACATATCCAAGATATCGCGGTGCTGTTACGAGAATGGCCTTGCTGACAGCTACATCTGGAAATTTCTCTTTCACCTTTTTCTGGAGCTTCTCCATGATTGAGCCCGATTCGTTCCCGAGATAATCCTTATCCCAAACTGAGACAAGTGAGAATCGATTGTAGCCAAATCCCGATAAAGTCTTATTGAGTTCTGGGAGTTCTTCTAATGCAAGCTGCAAATAGCGAGCTGAATATCGAAAGCCATGTTTTAGGGGAGAAAATCGCTCATGGAATACCTCCCCGAGGATTTCTTTAGAAAGCATTCGGAGACTCCTGAAAAACAGATACAGCCTCTGCTTGGGCTCGGCGAAAGTAATCTTGTCCAGATGTTCCCAGAAGACGCGTTACGGTTTGATATGAAGAGCGGATTGCATCTTCATGAAACCCCCACCCCAGATAACTTCCAACATAAAAGGTGCGGTTCGAGCCACTGTGCTGATAGATCTCTTGCTGAGTAGCAACACTATCGAGCGTATACATCGGATGCATGTAATGCAGTTCTTTGATTATCTCTTGAGTCGAGATTTCTTTACGCGGATTGAGTGTTACACAGTACTCCTTGGCAGAATCAAGCCCTTGAAGCCGATTCATATGATAGGTCACAGAGAGAGGCTCGGAGCCGCGTTCTCCGCACTCCCGTCTATAGTTCCAAGATGCCCAGGTTCTTTTATTTGGAGGAAGATAACTCACATCAGTGTGCAGAATCGTTGCGTTAGAGTGATACCTCCAAGGCGAAAAGAGCGCGTTCTCTTGTGCGCTCGCATCCAAGAGCATGGGGAGTATCTGGTCTGCATGGCACGCAAAAACTACTGCATCAAATCGCTCCTGTTGCTCACCTTGTTCACTAGCAATGAGCACACCATCGGCAGTCCTTCTGACTGAGCGAACGCCCGTGGAAAGCCTGATGTCACCATGAAACTGACTTGTAAACGCTTTAAGATATGAATGACTTCCACCAACAACGGTCTGCCACTGGGGGCGGTCAAGTATTGTGAGTAGTCCGTGGTTTTTAAAGAATGCGAGAAAAGTTTCTGCGGGAGTATCCAGTAAGACATCATCTCCACTAGACCAGATTGCAGCTCCCATCGGCACAAGAAATAACTCGATAAAGCTTTTTGGTACTTTCCGTTCTTTTAAATACTCTCGAAGAGTGAGTCCTTTCAGATGCCCCTCTTCTAAATCTCTCAATGCGTTTCTGTTGAATTTAGGGAGTGCTCGCCACATTCCCATATATTGCCGATTGAAGAGGTGTCTGAGAGACGGGACTAGGCCTTGTAGGCTAGTGGCACCATAGCTAAATCCGGTGCTCTCATCATAGTAGCCAAAGGACATATCTGCGCCTCTGACTGGAACGGAGAGCTCTTCGAGGAAACGATGAAAATACGGATAGGTTCTGTCGTTGCACACGATGAACCCCGTATCAACTGGAGTTGCTCCAGAGCGTGAATCTTGCACTACTATTGTATGGGTATGTCCTCCAAGACGACTTCGTTTCTCAAAGAGAGTGACATGGTATTCTTGCCGGAGGTACCAAGCAGCTGAAATCCCAGCGATTCCAGAGCCAATGACGGCGATACGCTTCTGTGTCAATTCATTGCTCCTTCTGATTAGCATTTCCATGAGACCCATACACGAGACGCGAAATGAGAAACTCAAAGAGAGGCTGAGGTAAAATACGAAAGATTTTGAATAGGAGTGAAAGTTTACGTGGGAAATGAGTCTCAAACCTTGAGTTCATGAGACTCTCTTCGATACGTATTGCTGCCTCTTCCGCAGAAACGAGAAATGGCATTGGAAAATCGTTTTTATCAGTAAGAGGAGTTTTTACAAATCCTGGATTAATGACCTTCACCTGAACCCCTGTCCCTCTTAGCTCAAAGCGAAGGCTTTGCAGTGCGTTGATGATAGCCGCCTTTGATGCTGAGTATCCAAGGGCTCTGGGAAGACCAAAATATCCAACAAGACTCGCCACTCCAATAATTTGCCCACGTTGTGTTCGTAGCATGTCGGGAAGCACTGCTTGAATTCCATCGAGTAAAGAAAAATAGTTCAGCTCCATTATCTCCCGGTGTTCGCGAGCACTGAACGACTGATGACTGTCAGATGTCCTATACGTACCAGCACAAGGAATGAAAATTGTTATTGGATTTCCGAACTCTTCCTTAATTTGCTTTGCAATTCTTTCATTTGCCAGGGGTTCGGTAACATCGCACGGAAAGATACGGATGTCAGCGCGAGCTTCTTGATCCTGATTCTCGTTTTGACACCAAAGTGCCAGTGCTCGAAGTTTCTCTTCGTTACGCGCCGTGATTGCCACTGAAATATTGCGTCGAGCAAACCGTTTCACCAGGGCCTCTCCGATGCCACTGCTGGCTCCAGTTATCCAAATGACTTCGGTCGAATGATTATTCACAGAGCGTATTCCTTCCGTTCAAACCACGATTTTGTCACAAAAAACATGCGGGTGAAAAGAGCGTTGATGCGCCTCTTCGAGGCCTGTGTGTCATGCGGTACAATCCTATTGATTCGGTATTTGAGAGATTGATCGACCTGTAGGAGGCAGCACCTGTAGGGGGGGCATAGTCATTGATTCGTCGGGGGTCCTTAGCCTTCAAATTTGCCAGCGAGTATCTGATCCCTATTGCTTTCCTTGACCGCATATTCTCCAAGCCACATGCCGATATACGCCTGTGCAAAGCTCTTATCTATCACTTTCCCACGAGAGGTTCCGTTGAACAAGAGTTCAAGGGTTCCATCCGGTGAATAGAGAAGGGTGTAGCGGTCTCCTTCGCTGACGGATGCTATATAGGAAGCAAATTCCTGAAAGACATCGCTCGACACCTGTTCACCATAGGCAGGATTCTCTGCCATAAGCTTTCTCGCCGTCTTGGTGAAATCAGAGGCTTTTAGTGAGCGGTGATAGTAAAGCTCAAAGGCGAGAGCCTCATTCCACCATTCTTTTGGCTTCCCTTCCTTTTTAAGATACAGAGCAACCGTATAAACAGAAAACCCCCAAAATCGATATCTGCTTCCACCCACGATGGAGAGCTCCTCGCCCTGGGAAGATCGTTTGCTCAGCGAGAAGCATGCTTGTGAGAGACATTTCACGTGCGTCTCTTCTTCTGCGCTTACTGAGGTATGGATGAAGCACACTATCAAGAATAGAGATACGAGATAATGAATTCGTTTCAGTATGAAACCTTTATTTGGTTCTGAGTTGATCATAAAAATTACGTTTAAGCGGAAAGATGAATGGTAGGGCCGCAACATTCAGTATACACGGAAGAATGCAGTAGAGGTAGCGCATGAGAACCGTGAGATCGCTCGAAAGCAGATCTCTTTCACCTCCATTCGCTGGTACATATCCTTGAGTGCTAAGAATCCAAAGGACCCCCGCGACACCGAGTGCGGCTGCCATTTTTCGAACGATTGCCCAAACTCCAACGAAACTCCCCTCTCTCCGTTGTCCTGTCGTCTCGGTATCTTCATGAATTAAATCTGCCTGAATTGCAGCAGGTACAGCCAGCACGCCACCGAGTCCTATGCCAGACCCAATAACACTAAGAGAGAAGCTCACCACATCACCTGCATCAATGAAAAACACAAACAAGAAGCAGCCTGTGTTGATGAATATGCCGAAAGCCCACAGGAGCGGTTTGTTCACTCTCCGAATAGCCGAGAGCCATAGTGGAAACCCCAGAGCAGCACCCACAAAGTAATAGAGGACATAGGTGGAGGGGTTGCTCAAGAGGAGCACATCTTCGACGAAAAACAGTATCAGGGCGGCTGGAATTTGCGCTGCAATAGTGGTTAAGCAGAAGGCAGCCAAGAGTAAACGGAAGTTTTTGTTTTCAAGAGTAGCCCGTAGTGCACCGCCTAATCCCTTTGGGAGCGAGGGTGAGTTAATCGTTTGGGGTGCAGGAACAAAATAAAATGCGGCTGCCGAAAATAATACAAGCAAAGAGACTGTTATCACACCGCTAAGATGAAAAACGTCGCTCTGTGTCCTTCCCTCTATTGCGAGAAAAACTGGCACTGCCCCCGCAACAATAGTACCGATAAGAGCTGCACCTTCTCGTAACATGACGAGCCGAGTCCGATCCTTTTCGTGAGGAAATATCTCAAGCGCCCATGATTCATAGGGGATCATGGCACTGGTGTAACAGGAAAAGAAAATAAGGAGCAGGAGCAAATACTGATAAAAACCAGTTCCAAAAAGAAGCATCGAGGTTTCAGAGCACAGCCAGAGGAAAGCGCCTCCTCCTAAGAGAGACCCAAGGAAGAGCCAGACAGGTCTTCTCATGACCGGGGCCTGGATTCGATCACTGAGGTATCCAATCAGCGGATCTGTCAGCGCGTCCCAGAATCGACTCATCAAGAGGGTGAGAGATATCACTGGTAGTCCTATCGCCAGACTTTCGGAATGAAACTTTGGCAAGTGCACAAAGAAAATGATTCCCATCGCTGAAAGCGGAATTGCGGGAAGGCAGTACAAAAAGGTAACCCAGAGCGTGTTCGCCCTCGAAAGTTCCATGGGCTGCTCATGGTCCTGATTGAAACGGGTCAACATAAGATAAAACTTTTAGAGACGAAGGCTCTTGATGCGGACAACGAGCTCTCGAGCATTACGCATCTCCTGCTCCAGGCGAAGTAATTCGGCTGCCTCTGTATGCCAGCGGTGTCGAGAGATGAGACCAAGGGTTGCGACTGAAAAGGTGTATTCTTCAGCACCTGTCTCTTGTAAGAGGGCTGCAAATGACTCAAAGAAGTCTTCACGTCCAAGATTACTCAAGTCGGCATCTAGTAAATATCGCGACAGATCTGTTCGAGCGAACTGTTGAGAACCACTTCCCATCGGCAAAAACTGGACCTTCGTATCATGTATCATCTGTGTGATGTATTCTCTCGAAGAGCCCCTAATCTCTTTCCATTGTGCCTTATCGAAATCTTCATTGAAGAGTCTCGCACTATGTTCTTCATGCTCAATCGCGGAGATACTGAAGCCGACATCGTGCCAAGCTGCGGCAATAGAAAGAATGAGAATATCCTCTTTTTCAACTTCCTCGGTAAGAGCAAAGAGAACAGCCTCTCGAACAACATCGAGCGTATGGTTTTCGTTGTGATAGGGAAGTTCGGAAATCGGACTGCGACAGAGATATTCTTTCGCTCTTACAACCGAAGGTAGCGAGTATACTTCACTCAGAAGAGCTTCTACTTGCTCATTGCTCTCTTTCACGTAAACTTCCTCTTAACCCTGAGTACTTAGCGTACCCTCTCCTTTCATTCGAGGAAAGCGAATAAAATCCGAAGGTTAAACGGTCGCCAGCATTCACGAGCACTATAATACTTTCAGAGAGTTATGGCTTTCAGTGACGAATGCTTGCTAGTCCTGAAGTCCCAGCGAGCAAGTTCTAGTCTCCGTCTGCGTTGACCACACTATCTACTACGTGTTGAACAATATTTGCCTGTTCGAGAGCATGGCGCTTCGCTGACCCAGTGGCTGTGCTCGCAGAGGCGGAACGACCGATGAAATGAAGGTCTACGCCGAGTGACTGCTGAAAGTTGTTGTTAACAAATCTCCAAGCCCCCATGTTCTCAGGCTCCTCTTGAACCCAGAAGCAATTATGAATGTCATCCTTTTCAATAATGGACTGGAGCTCTTGTCTCGGAAATGGGTAGAGCTGTTCTATACGACAGAGGGTAAAGGTCTTATCTTTCATCTCTGAGGACATCTGCTCTAACTTTTTCCGCACGTCGTAATAGATTTTTCCGGAAAGAAGGACCGCACACCGAGACGAGCTTTGAGGGTCTCCAATTTTTTCACTGATGATCGGTTGAAAGGCTCCATCGGTCAGCTGCTCAACCGATGAGCCTGCCTCAGGCAAGCGGAGTAAACTTTTGGGAGTCATGATGACTAATGGGCGCTTGCTCTCTGTGAGCCCCTGTCTTCGAAGAAGATGGAAGTGCTGAGCACCTGAACTCGGGTAAGCAACGGTTATATTCTCTTCAGCGCACAGTTGAAGGAAGCGTTCCAGGCGGGCGCTGGAGTGCTCAGGTCCTTGTCCCTCATATCCATGCGGTAACAACAAGACAAGACCAGAGCGTTGACCCCATTTTGATTCTGAGCTCACGAGGAACTGGTCAATATGCACCTGTGCACCATTCGCAAAATCACCGAACTGAGCTTCCCACAGAACAAGATGTTTTCTCGCGATCGTTGAATACCCAAACTCAAAGCCGAGCACCCCTGCTTCTGATAGGGTGCTATTGACAACTTCAAATCCTCCAACGTTTGGAGCACCACCCTGAGTCTCCTGTAGCCGTTGCAACGGGAAAAATCGTTCCTGCCTTTCGTGATGATTGAGAGCAAGGTGCCTCTGGCTAAAAGTGCCTCGGCCACTGTCTTGACCACTGAGTCGAACGCTGACTCCGTCCAGTTGCAAGGCTCCAAATGCGAGCGCTTCTGCAAAACCCCAATCAATTCCACCAGCCTCTTGGAGACTCGCCACTCGCTTCTCCAGAATTCGCGTTAATTTGGGATGCGGAACGAAGGATTCTGGATAATCAATCAACGAGGTAGCAACCATTTCAAGTGTATCCATTGAAACGCGAGTCTGAGGCTCGGTCTGGAAATCAGCAGGACTCTCTGCTGGCGCATCGCCAATTGCCTCCATCCGTGGCTCAATGTTGGCTGAAGAGAATTTATCCTTAAACTCCTTCAGGAGAGCATCTGCTTCTTCGCGAGTTACGGTCCCTTCATTGATGAGTTCGTTGGTATAGATCTCTGCTATATTCGTTTTTTTTGTGATTTCTTTGTAGGAGACTGGCTGAGTGAAGCTCGGATCATCTCCTTCATTATGGCCGTATTTTCGGTAACCATACAGATCTATGATCACGTCGCGTCCATATTCATTTCGAAAATCAAGCGCCGTCTTAATCGCCCAACATGAAGCTTCGACGTCCTCACAGTTCACATGAAATACAGGGGCTTGCACTGCTTTACCCATATCAGTGCAGTAGACCGAAGAACGTGAATCTTCCGGATCCGTAGTGAAACCAATCTGATTATTCACTACAATGTGGACGGTTCCACCAACGCGATAGCCCCTCACAAGGGACATGTTCAAGGTCTCGAATACGACACCCTGACCAGCAAACGCGGCATCCCCATGCATGAGAACTGGCAGAACAGCCTTTCTGTTGCGATTATGCTCATTATCCTGAGCTGCGCGTACAATTCCCTCCACGACTGGATTTACAAACTCAAGGTGAGACGGGTTCGGTGCTAGCTGTAATTGAATTTCCCGCCCATTGATGTCTGTATGGGTTGATTCAAATCCCATATGGTACTTCACATCACCAGACCCGAGCGCTGTTTGAACGCTTTGATCTTCAAATTCGGAGAACACTTCCTCGAGTGGTTTTCCAACGATATTGACAAGCACGTTCAGGCGACCTCTATGAGGCATACCGATGACAATTTTCTGTACTCCACCGGAAGCTGCTTCTTCAAGTAAGTTGTCAAGCATGGGGATTAAGGTTTCCGTTCCCTGGAGCGAAAATCGCTTGTGCCCGACGTATTTTTTATGGAGTTCTGATTCGAATGCTTCCGCCTCAATAACTTTTTTTAATCGCTGTACTCGCTGGGCCCTGGTGAGGCGATATCCTCTCTCAAATCGATTTTCTATTCGTTCTTGAAGCCAAAGTCTTTCGTCTTGATCGAGGAGGTGCGTGAACTCAAATCCAATCGAGCCACAATAGGATTCGTCCAGCTTATCGATAATCTCTTGTAAGGTCATTTGCTCACGGAGCGCTAATCCAGAGCAAAAAAATCGCTCTGAGAGTTGTTCCGGGCTAAACTGATAAAAATCTACGTTCACGTCCTCGACCTCTGGAAGGTGCAGTACTCCTTGGGTGAGTGGATTAATCTTTGCCTTAAAGTGTCCCCTGCCTCTGAAAGCACTGATCATGCGATAGACGCGCTCCTGAGCCGCTGGTGATCCCGATGGAGCGGTGTAGTAACCGTTTACCTGGTTAAAGGGAGCGGGCTCTGAAGCAGAGGCACTTGACCCCTCGTTCGAGCTCGTATGGGAGTGAGAATTTTGATTCTGCTGTTCATCTCCTTGAACGGCATGTGTACGAGCGAGATCTTCAAAATAATGAGTCCAAACTTCGCCAACGAGAGCAGGATCCTGTTGGTAAAGACGAAACATCTCCTGGACATACGCATCATTGGGGCCGATATCACAAAACCAAGGAATATTTTTCTCTTGTTCAGAACCTTCTTCTTCGGACGAGCCTGAAATCGGCTGAGATGGTATACAAGACACAGTGCTTCTTCTCCTCATTACTCGTGAAAACTCAGAATATCAGAATCCAGTCTCGCTTCCTATACCCCTGAAACAAGAAATATCTGAGCGAACCAGGCTATTTCAGAGAGAAGGGTTCAGCGGGGACCTGTCAAAGTGGTGCTCCTCTGGTGCTAACAGACCTGCCAGTCGTGTTGTTCGTACCATTGGATGATCTCTCTTATCTCATCATCAATGGACCCTCGCGGTTCGTATTGGAGCAGTTCTGCCGCTTTCATGGTGGAAAAGGCGCGAGTCTTTGTAAAAAAATCTACCCGTCGCCGATGCAGAGGTGGCTCAATTCCCAGCGGACGGCACAAAAGTTCACAGAGCGTTCCCGCTACTTGAAATGGTAATGCTGGGAGACGTAAGCGAGTGGGTGTTCGTCCCAGCATCATAGCGATTTTGCCCAGAAGATCCTTGAGCAGAATCGACTCCTTTCCAGCAATAATGAATACCTCTCCTGATGGAATCTCTGTTTCAGCTGCTAAGCGAAAAGCTTTCGCCAAATCTATCACTGAGACCCAGTGCAAGTAGGTTTTGCCCCATCCAATAAATGGAAATCTTCCTTTTAAAATTCCCTTGAATAATTTTAAGGTTCGCTCATCACCTGGACCCCAAATCATGGCTGGGCGGATAACGACTCCATTGACTCGAGACTTCTGAAAAAAGTCGAGTGCGACTTTTTCTCCCTCGCACTTGGTCTCTTGATAGATATCACCAGGACGATATTCTTCGTCTTCATTTGCTGGAGGGTTAGGAATGTGGCTATGAACTCCTACTGTGCTACAATGTACCACTTTGGCGACCCCTGCCCTTTCGGCAGCCTCAAGCACGTTCCTTGTTCCCTCGATATTGACTCGACGATACATATCTTCACCATGCTTCGCTTCACGAAAAAGCGCGGCTATATGAATGACAGTAGCAACTCCATCCATCGCCTGATCGAGCGAATTGAACTCAGTTATGTCGCCAACTGCAAAGGATAGCCCCGCAACATCAGCGAGTCCCTCCTCAGCAACCCCTAAGACCCTCGCGAGTTGCGCTAGGTTGGATGAGCTGCGGACGAATGCTCGAACAGTATGTCCGCTTTCGAGGAACTCTTTCACCACATAGGAGCCTACAAAACCTGCTGCACCAGTGATCAGCACAATTCCATTCGATTTTTGCATTGTAATTCCAACCCTAGTATTTTTATGATGAAGACGCCCTAACGCGAATCTTTCACACTTCTATTATGACGCTCTCCTGTTTTACCCCTTTAAGCTGGTCCTATATCCCGACGTATTCGAGATCCGCTCAGTCTACTTCACTTCAGCTCAAAAGCATCAAGATCGATAGTACCTCGAGATTTATCCCCTTTGGAATGCACGCATTCCAATCCCGAGAAGAGCTTGCGAATCAGCTGGTTCCAGAGCTGCATAGAATACCCACAATTGTGAGAGGAATTCCAGAGTCGCTTCGAGAGCTTATTCTCCTCTCGAGCTATGTGGCTATCCCGTTTGGGAGTGAGGCAATTTTGGATGTATCCTCTTATGCGCCATCCGACTCCGTACGGCAAATAGCCCAGCGGGGGCTAAGAAAAGGAACAATTGGAGGCGGTCAAGGCGAGGCCTATCCGTCTGCATTGCCCCCCATGAAGGATCTTCAGCGTGAGGCCCCCTTACGGGGGCTATTTCGTCGTTTTCCCACAAAATCGCAATATTTCTTCTCCTTTACTGAATCGAAGGATAGCGCATTATCAGCTTGGATTTCTCTGACTCGTAGAGGTCAATATCATATGCACCTTGAGCAGCTCCAACGCTCTGACAGGGCTTCGACCGGAGCCATGGAGGCGCTCTTGTTGAGGGCCATTCACTTTGCGCAAGAGAGTGGGTTTCAAACCTTGAGTCTCGGTGAAGTGCCGTGCGTGCTGCCCAAGGAATATGACGGCTCAAACCCGAGCATCTCAGGACGTTTCCTTCGATTAATCAATCAATGTGGGAAGTGGATTTTACAACCAGGTTACTCTGCTGGAGGGCTTTTTAACTTTAAGGATAAATTTTCACCTCGATGGGAGCCAATTTACTGGCTGATTCCGAAGGAACGAGGGTATGCGATCTTTGTTGAAACGTTAGCTGCTACTGGCGTCGTAAGACTCATCGTCAAGGGAAGAACAAAAAGACTTTAGTGCACGCATTCCTGAAGTGCCGATCTTATGACCCACTGGATCGAAGATAAAATCTACCTGTGCGCCGAGGTTTTGTAGTTGAGCAATATCCGATTGAGCACGAGCAATGGAAATAACGTCATCATGTTCACCGTGTGCCCAGAATATTTTCTGATCATTCAGCTGAGTTGGGACAGGATCTGGCCATTTAATAAAGCCAGCCAGAACGATCAGTGCATTCAGGGTGATTTTCTTGGAGAGAAGTAAATGAGAGAGAATGCCCGACCCCTGAGAAAATCCGAGCGCAGCTACCGTTTTTGGCGCAATTCCATACTGCAATGGTACAGAGGTGATGGCATTGGCAAGAGCGGTTGCGGCCTGAGTGAACTGGGTTGCTGGGAACGAAGCGAGATCTGTATCCCACCAGCTGAAGCCTCCCCTCGGGTCTGGATACGGTGCTTGAACAAAGATTTTATGCGAACCCTCGGGAACTCCTCTTGAGAAAATGCGCATAATATCCTTATGCCCAGCCTTCCCATGCACGAAAAAAAATAGAGGCGCTTCCGCGGAGGAACCCCGCTCTAGCTCGGTGTAAATCTCCATGAAATATACTGTAAATGAATTAGATGAAATCATCTAGTTCAAGAGCAGGCTATTTTTCGAGTTTCTTTGGACTCTATACGAACTTAAGAGGAAAGGAACGATCCAGAGACAGCGATGTATCCCGCATCGATTCAGCGAGTCCAGCGAGGATGAGAATCTGTTTTGGATCGATCTCTAAGTGATCACAGATGGCCCGGAAGGAAAACACATAGTCCTCTTCATCATTCATGAAGAAATTTTTTGCATCATCATGCAGAGTCCCCTGTTTCTGTATATCATTCAGCGCAGACATGAGAATAGCTCTCAACAGGTTTCTCTCCGGTTCAGCGGGATCCCAGGGAACATACTCCTCGTTCGCCACATAAATTGCAGTGTTTTTCTCGTCTCTTTTCATCTCTGTCTGCTCCTAAAACCTTCACTGTGCGAGTTGCGTGGGTAACCCTTCGTCTCAACATGTAGTATCGACTGAAATGACCGATGGCTTAATTACGATGCTGTGAAATAAATAAGAGGGGTGTTTTTTTTGAGAAAACAGCGGAACAGATATTCTATCAGTAAATACGGCTACCTACATTCGTTTTCCACAATGTACTTAAGGTATTTTCCTAGCGGTTCGATAAGCAAATTGTAGAAGAAGAAACACGTTCTTCTATGAGGCTCACAATGGAAGCGAGCTCTTTTGTAATGCCAAGGAGGGCAAAATGAAGATAGAAACACTACGAGACCAGGTCTCGTGGGTTACGAGTTCCCAACGCTCAAAAAAAATGAAGCGGGTAACTCGACTCTCACAGGCCGTTCACAGAGAAAGGTATTCAAGTCGCAAACAGCGAGGACACTTTGACTTGAGCCAAGAAGAAGAGGCGGAAAATGCCGAAAATGGAGAAAATCTAGATCAGGAATCGAGCGTACGAAAGCGAGGAATCGGTACGCTTGATGTCGTGGTATAGAGAACAATAAAGGTGCGGACTCCGATATGAGGAGCGCTCCCTGCATGCCTATTCCGAAGTATCGGAGTTGCCGCCACCTTTTTTTCTTGTAGCGGTAAGCACGCAGGCCCAATCATAGCTACCGCTCTGCCCTTCAATTTCCTATACTCGCCATAGTTCAATTTCGGGAGGTTATTTTGCATCAGCTACGCATTGATTGTGACTCGCTTGTGAGCAAAGCGCTGTTTGCGTTGGTATTCTTGTCGATTAGCTTCGTTTTCTTGGACTACGTCATAAATTATAGAGATGTCACCGGGTTTGGCCAATTTCGTCGCATGTTTAATATTGCAAGAGAAGACAGCGTGCCAAGCTGGTTCTCGGTTATTCTCGCATTCCTGATTTCTTGTGTCGCTGGATTTACCGCCTGGGTACGTGCTGTTCGTAAAGAGGGACGGCTTTCTGTTTTTGGATGGATCCTCATCGCTCTTTTCTTCCTCTTTATCTCTGCTGATGATGCCGCTGAAATTCACGAACGACTCGGTTCTGTTTATAAAGTATTCGCTAAAGATTTAAGGCGTTCTGGATACGAGGGATTTTTCACTCATATTCTTGATGCTTTCCCGAGCTATCCGTGGCAACTGATTGTTGGGCCCTTCTTTGCGTTATTTGGGGTCTTCATGTTTTGGTTCTTGTTTCGAGACCTCAGATCAGATCGAGCCAAATTTTTACTCTTAGCAGGTCTTTCATTTTTTGCTATCGCTATCGCGCTCGATTTTATCGAGGGAATGAGTGGTGGTCATGACTTCATACAGGCGTATCTGAAAGTGAGTGACTATACGGTTCGCCACTTCGCAAAATCATTAGAAGAGTGTATCGAAATGATTGGTACCAGCTGTATCTTACTCAGCTTTCTTCATGACTTTGGTAGCCGGCGTGTTGAAGCACAGATATCGTTCTATTGAGAGGTACTGCATTTACCGAGAAATGCTTCGGTGCACTTTACTTCCTTTCATTGGGCATTCCTGACTCTGATTTGCCATGAATTATCTCTCTTGATGTCTGCCTACTGAGGGCAATATGCTAGGTTTTGTAACCTGTGGCTATCATCTGCTCATTTTCTTGCGGCGTATTTCTATGAAATGGCTCTCTGCATATTGCTCGTTAGACCTTCGGTCGCTAGCGCTGTTTCGTATGTCGCTTGGTTTGGTTCTACTTCTCGACCTTGTAAATCGAGGCTCTTATCTGAGCGCACACTATACCGATTTTGGAGTGCTTCCTCGGGGCGCTCTCCTATCAGAGTTTACGTACTCTGACTGGTTATTTTCACTGCATCTCATTAACGGCAGTGTTTTCTTTCAAGGGCTCCTTTTTACGTTGGCGTTTGCCTTTGCCCTCTCATTACTCTTCGGTTTCTATACTCGCACATCAACGGTCGTCAGTTGGTTGCTACTGGTATCACTTCATACGCGAAATCCAATGGTACTCCAGGGAGGAGATGTTCTGCTCCGTGTGCTTTTATTCTGGGCGATGTTCCTTCCTTTGGGGGCATATTGCTCGATTGATAGAGCGAAGTCAGAGAGAAAGGAAGCCTCTTCTGCACCTCGCCTCGCTTCCTTTGCGCTTCTTATTCAAGTTGCAAGTATGTATCTTTTCTCCGTGCTCTTGAAGCTGCATCCTACCTGGTACAATTCGTACACTGCCGTTGAGCAAGCGCTCCTCATCGATCAGTTTACCAAGCCCTTTGGCTACTTTCTCCTCGACTATCCAGAGCTTATTCGTATTATGACGATACTTGCTCTTTTCATAGAGTGGGTCGCAGTTATTTGTCTCATCAATCCGTTTTTTATCCCACAGTCGAGATTGGTAGGAGCTCTTCTCTTAATTGGATTTCACGTACTGGGATTGCATACCACAATGGAATTGGGGCTCTTTCCATGGATCTGTGCTATAGCCTGGTTAGCCTTCCTTCCAGCACTGTTCTGGGAGATGCCTTCAATGAAGTATCTCACTTCTGTCCTGAAAGCGCGGCTTTCTTTTTGGAGCCGATGTTGCCCCCAAGAGGCAGGTATCGAACGGCCTCGTGTCAGCGGTCTCAATATCGCGAGAAATCTTTTTATCCTTATAACGATTCTCTATATAAGTCTTTGGAATATCCGTGGATTACTTCCGAAGAGTAACTGGACATACTTTCCGCACTCCGTGAACTGGTATGGAGAACTATTACGAATTGATCAGATGTGGGATATGTTTTCGCCTTTTCCTCTCATTGATGATGGCTGGTATATTATCGAAGGGAAATTGAGAGACAATTCCTCTGTTAACGTAATGAATCCGGAATCTCCTATCCCCTATAAAAAACCGCTCTATGTATCAAGAACGTATCCCAGTCAGCGTTGGCGAAAGTATATGATGAACCTGTGGCAGAAAGAGAATGAACGACACAGGCTCTATTATGGAAGGTATTTGTGCAGGTCTTGGAATAGTAGACATGCCACAGACAAACAGCTCATGACATTTAAGATGGTATTCATGTGGGAGCAGACTCAGCCTGATGGAAGTGAAGCTGAACCCGAGGAAGTGATTCTTTGGAATCACTACTGTTTTGAAGAAGCGAAAGCACCTCTGAACAGTGAATGACTGATTCTGCTCAGCGGATTGCTACTCCCACTCAATCGTGGCAGGCGGCTTGCTTGAGACGTCCATTACGACCCGATTCACCCCTTTTACTTCATTGATAATCCGATTGCTCAGGCGCTTAAGGACATCTTGCGGCAGGTAGTACCAGTCTGCCGTCATTCCGTCTTGTGATGTTACGGCACGCAGAGCAAGCACATTCTCATAGGTGCGTTCGTCTCCCATCACTCCAACACTGTGAATTGGTAGAAGGACGGTAAATGCCTGCCAGATTTCATTGTATAAACCAGTTGAATGCAGTTCATCGATAAAAATCGCATCTGCTTCTCGGAGAATTGCAAGCCGGTCCTCGGATACCGGTCCAAGCACTCTGACTGCAAGCCCTGGTCCTGGGAATGGATGTCTCCATAAAAGATCAGATGGAATATTCAGCTGTTCCCCAAACTTTCGAACTTCGTCCTTAAAAAGGTCACGTAGTGGTTCAATGAGTTTTAAATTCATCTTTTCTGGTAAACCGCCAACATTATGGTGACTCTTTATCGTTACTGAAGGTCCACCATTTGGCGAAACGCTCTCGATTACGTCCGGATAGAGGGTGCCTTGAACGAGATATTTTACATTTTCAAAGCGCTTGGCTTCACGCTCAAACACCTCGATAAAAACCCGTCCGATGATCTTCCTTTTTTCTTCTGGATCACTAACGCCTTCAAGCGCCGTTAAGAATTCACTCTTCGCGTCTATTCGATGCAGTGGGAGGCCTAATCCCTGCGCTCCTAAAACGCGCTCTACCTCCTCTGCTTCTCCCTTTCGAAGGAGCCCGTTGTCAACAAAAAGGCAATGAAGACGTGAACCAATAGCTCGGTGTACGAGTACTGCCGCGACTGTGGAATCAACGCCACCACTCAGGCCACACACCACCTGCTCACTTTCTGACACAGTATGAGAGATAGTCTCGACTGCTTGATGGATAAAATGCGATGCGTCCCAGTCTCGGTTCAGCTTTGCTATTTCGAAAAGAAAGTTTTCAATGAGCTTTATCCCATGTTCACTATGAGCAACTTCAGGATGAAATTGGAGGGCATACATCGGTCTTGTATTATGCGCCATGGCTGCTATTGGTAGGGTGTCACTCGCTCCAATGGTAGCAAAGTCTTTTGGCAGCGCCTCTACGTGGTCACCGTGACTCATCCATACCTGAGAAGATTCCTGTTCTGGTAACCCCTTACAAAGCAGTGATGGCTCTACGAGGCGAAAATCAGCCCGCCCGTATTCACGTCTGGTAGAACGTGCCACCTTTCCTCCATAGTGCTGCGCCAGCAGTTGCATTCCATAGCAGATTCCAAGAATTGGAACCTCACGCTTCAGCCAATTTTCGTCAAAATCTGGGCGATTCTCGTCCAAGACACTATTCGGTCCCCCTGATAGTATAATCGCCTTTACGTCATCAAACTGTGAATCACTTGCTGAGGTGGTGCAGGGATGAATCTCGCTATGCACCCCGAGTTCCCTGACCCTCCGCGCAATAAGTTGTGTATACTGAGAGCCAAAATCTAGTATCAGAACTCTATCATAGTTTGCCATCGACTTCTCCCTCATCAGATCAAACGCCCTCGTCCCGAGAACACTCGTCTTATACCCTGATAGTTGACCTCAAGACATCTCATTCAATGGATTTCTTCTTTTTCGTACTTGAATCTTTACATCCGTTCCCGAAAAAGCGAAATGCTCCTGAAGTTTTCTCTTGAGATATCGTTCGTAACTCCGACCAATACTCTGTGGATAGTTTACAAAAATCAAGATAGTGGGTGGAGTTGTGGTAACTTGAGTCGCAAAATAGAGCTTAATGGGATGTCCTCGATGCACAGGAGGGGGATTTTTTACGAATGCCTGCCCCAACACGCGATTGAGCTCAGAGGTTTTCACACGCTTAGCAGCAGACTCATGTACCTCTTTCACCGCCTCAAAGATTTTCGGGCAGCGACGACCAGTTTTCGCCGATAGAAATACTATCGGTGCATATCGACAGAAATTTAACCGTTCATACACTTCTTCCGTATACTGCTTTACGCTCTTGTTATCCTTTTCAATCGCATCCCATTTGTTCACAACAACAAGGAACGGAATTCCTCGACGGTGAAGAAGGTCTGCTATCCTTCGCTCTTGATCACTTACCAGGGGCTTTTGCGTGGCATCCAGCAGTAGCAGCGCTACATCACAACGCGCGATAGCCTTCAAAGCTCTCACATTCGCATATCTCTCCAGAGATTCCTCTGGTATATGACTCTTTCTCCTGAGTCCCGCTGTATCAACAAAAACATAGCTCTGTTGATCGCGCGTGAGCTCAACATCAATACTATCGCGGGTTGTTCCCGGTATCTCAGAGGCGATTACGCGTTCTGAACCAATGAGCCTATTGACGAGGCTAGATTTCCCAACATTCGGCTTTCCAACAATAGCAATTCTAATAGCCGAGGGTTCCGTCTCATCCTGTGATACCGTATCGCCAGCTGCTAGCACTTCGAGCGCTTCCACCAGTGCTCCTGTTAACTCATGAAGATTTTGACGATGGGCAGCGCTCAGACAGATGTAAGTTTCTATTCCTAATTGATGAAACTCGACTGCTTCCTCGCGTGATGAAGGTTTCTCACACTTGTTTATCACCCAGATTACCGGCTTTTCTGTCCTTCTCATGAGTTGCACTAGCCCCGCATCATCTGGGTGGACTCCGTGCATTCCGTCAAGAACCGCAATAATGATACTTGCCTCATCAATAGCGAGAGCGCTTTGCTCATGTACCGCAGCGGCAAGCGGATCTTCGGTTTCACCCAGAATCCCGCCGGTATCGATCAAAGTTGCCATGTGCTCTTTAATATTGACGAGCGCATAAGAGCGATCTCGTGTAACGCCAGCAATATCTTCGGTAATGCTTCGATTCTTTTTACAGAGGGCATTAAATAATGTTGACTTTCCAACATTGGTTCGTCCAATAAGCGCTATCTTGGGTGCTTTCTTCATAGTTCGTTTGGTTCCTGTGAGCCATCTTCGAGTTTTCCTAAGGCCTCTCGAGCAGCTTCCTGTTGCGATGACTTTTTTGTTTTCCCTTCTCCCCGACCGAGAATTTTACCTTCGCTTTGAACAACCGAAATGAACAGAGGAGCGTGTTCGGGTCCTTCGGTGTATTCGAGTAGATATTCTGGCGCGTCTTTTCCTAGCTGATGTAGTATTTCTTGCAGCTCAGTTTTGGGATCTCGGGGGTCAACCGTGAGTATGCGTTCACCAAAAAGGGCAGAGATAACATGCTTTGCTTTTTCAAAATTTGCTTCTCTATACAAGGCCCCGATCAGCGCTTCCAGCACATCAGCGAGAATTGAATCACGTTCATGCCCCTTTTGAGCCCTCTCGGCTCTACTGAGAATAATACAATCTCCAAGTTTCAGCTCTCTGGCGATCTCTGCCAGTGAGGCCGTATTCACCAAGGCAGCTCGCATCTTCGAAAGATCTCCCTCTCGTAAGGCGGGATGGGCGAGAAGAAGAAGATCCGCTACAGCGAGATCAAGAACCGCGTCTCCTAAGAACTCGAGCCTTTCGTAGTCCGGCTTATCCCCCGAAGTGGCTGAACAATGTGTGAGGGCGTACGTTAAAAGAGAGCTCGACTCAAAAACATAGCCGATCCTTTCTTGCAGAGCCTCTCTCAGCGCTTCGTCCAGTTGCTCCCTTTTTACCATCGAGCCTCCTCAGGTAGAATATTCAGGGAAGCTCTATTCGTACAGCCGGGTAGGATTCGCCCTCCACCCAGGAGCTCTTTATTCTGTAAGTCGTAAAAAACTCCAGCTTGCCCCGGCGCTGGAGATGTCCACTCATCTATGAATGTGACTTTTGCTACATCGCCATCCATTCGTAATCGTGCGCGTACACCTTTATGTTTGTGCCGAACTTGTGCAATTACATCAATCTCATTTACCGGACCGCCGTGTGCTGCGTAGGTTGGATGTATCCAGTTCAGGGCACCGACAGAGAATCCAGGTACCTCTAGCTCTTCTCGCGGTCCGATGAGAACTTCCCCACTCTCGTGGTCGATATCTACAACATACAGTGGAGCTTCATGACCAGAAATACCGAGTCCCTTCCTTTGTCCTATGGTAAATTGATGAATGCCGTCATGTTTTCCTATTACGGCGCCTGACCTGTTTACAAAAACACCAGGTTTCTTATCACTTCCAAGCCTTTTTCCAACAAAGTCTCCGAGTGGTCCCGAAACAAAGCAGATATCCTGGCTTTCTGGCTTGTCTGCTGTCTTAATTCCTGCATCTCTCGCTATCTGACGAACTTCGGACTTCGTGAGCTCTCCAAGGGGAAAGAGAGTTTGAGCAAGCTCTTCCTGCAAAAGACCATAGAGAAAATAACTCTGATCTTTACGATCATCAGATCCACGATAAACATGGTATCCGTCGCTATCATGCTTTACGGAAACGTAGTGCCCCGTTGCTACAGAGGTGCATCCAAGTGATAACGCTCTTCCACGGAGTTCGCGGAACTTGACCTCATTATTACAGTCGACGCATGGATTTGGAGTTTCACCGCGCTGATAGGTGCTCAAGAACTTGGAGATAACCTTCTCGTGAAACTTCTCTTCGAAATCAAAGACATAATACGGGATACCAAGTTTGTCCGCTACTGAACGAGCGTCAGCAAAGTCACTTGGAGCACAGCACGTGGCTTTCGAACTGCAGCCTCCATGGTTTCGGTAGTCCCAGACCTGCATCGAAACCCCAACAATATCCAGGCCCTGTTCAGCGAGAATAAGCGCAGCAACCGAGGAATCGACACCTCCCGACATAGCAACGACGACTTTTCCTTCAAGCACGGTATTTTCCATATGTACGAGTAGTGGTTTGAATAGCTATTACTGGGGGGAAAGAGTAGCAGATTCTTCGACGGTAGTCGCGACTCCTGAGCGGTCTAAACAGAGAAAAAGTCGCTCTAAAACAGTTTTTAACTCCTCTTTTGGGAAATCTGCCCTAAAGCTGAAGCGAAGAACCTCAGTCGCTGCGGATTTCGGGTAACTCATTCCACCTAATACGTGCGAACCAAGCTGCTTACCAGAAGAGCACGCAGAGCCTCGCGAGCAGGCGAGGCCCTCAAGATCCAATGCTACGACGAGATCTTCAGTAGAGACCCCTGGAATATAGAGCATGGAGGTGTTTGGAAGCCGTTCCTCACAATCTCCACCTACAATAGAGATGGAGGAATAGCGCTCAGTGATGGACTGTTCAAATTCGTCACGTATATACCGGATAGAGTTTTCATAGCTCTGCAGGATTTTTGGAAGGACTTTCAAAGCTGAAGACGTACTGACGATCCCGAGAAGATTTTCAGTACCAGGGCGCCACTTGAGCTCCTGCGCACCACCAACTAAAAGCGCACCAAGCTCTCGTTGGGCATTTACTATGCTTACACCGATGCCAGGTAATGCACCAAACTTATGGGGAGCTATCGTCAAAAAGTCAAAAGGAAAGCTTTTGAGATTGACCTTACATTTAGAGAACATTTGAACAGCATCTGTGTGAAGCAAGCAGTTCGGATATCGCTCTCGCACACGCCGAAATATCTCCGGAACGGGATGAATAATGCCAGTCTCGTTGTTCGCCCAGATTAAGGATAACAGTCGAGTATCCTCGTCTACAGCTGCCAAGACATCATCAACAGATAGCGTGTCTTCCTCCTCGGGATGAATGCGAATAATCTCAACACCCCTTTGCTCTAGCTGACGCATAGGTTCTTCGACTGAGGAGTGTTCCACTGATGTAGTTACTACTTTTCGAGGGTGTCGGTCAGGAGTATCGAGATCCCGAAATGGATACGCAAGTGCATGGTTATTTCCTTCTGTAGCACCACTGGTAAAAAAGATTCGATGAGTATTCTCCTGTAACCCGCATTGGACGTACAGCTGACTGCGAGCCTCATCGACGATTGCTCGAGGAGACTGACCTTCGAGATGAATGGAGCTGGGGTTAAGGAACGGTTTAGAGCGAAAATTCTCCAAGAATTGCGTAAGAGAATCTGTGACCTCAGGGAGAAGGCCATACGTTGCATTCGCATCCAAATACAGGCGTTTCTGACTTTTTAGCTTCAAAATCTCATCAATCCCGAAAATTACACGATATTGTAAGTAGGTAGTTATAAATGCGTTCAGCTCTTTTGACAAATACCGCTACGGCGGCAGCAAAGGTGGTTACTAATCCTTCTGCAACGGCGACGAGCTCCGGTCAGGCGGCATCCTCTCTTCAGCTTAATACGGATAAGGTGCAGGAAGGACGAGCGCTGTCGAAGGGGCGAGGTGCAAGTAAGCAGAAGAAAGTAGATCCGACATTTGAAACGGAGGCTCTCGATCCAGAAAAGGAGGGCGCTGCCACGGAAACGAGTGAAGATGGCCTGGGCAAGAAAAAAAAGCTGCTTACGGTAGCGTAGGAAACTGTTCTCACTGCTAGTATTCCAGCAGATTTCTGACACACTCCTCTAGTCGACTTTTTGCCATGTAATTGGATTCTAATCCTTGTTCAAAAGGCACAGGCGTAGAGAGACTGCCGCAGCGAATAACAGGGGCATCTAAGTGCTGAAAAAACCTCTCTCCAATGAGAGCTGCTAATTCTCCTCCGAATCCTCCTACAAGTGAAGCTTCGTGTAATACGAGAACTCGATGTGTATCCCGCACAGCTTTTCCTATCGCCTCTATATCAAGAGGATTAAGCCATCGAAGGTCTAACAGCGTAACAGACAACTCTGGATGAAGCTCGAGAAATTCTTTCGCCCATCTGACTCCAACACCATACGTGATAATCGAAAAGTCAGTCCCACGTGAGACGAAGTTCGCAGTAAAAGGAACCTGATACATTGCAGATGGAACAAGGTCTTTCTCTCTCCGGTAGAGGAGTTTGTGTTCAAAGAACATGACTGGGTTCGGATCCTGTATAGCCGTAAGGAGCATACCTTTTGCGTCGTAAGGATTTGACGGATAAGCCACTTTCAATCCCGGCGAGTGTAAAAACCACGACTCTGATGTTTGCGAATGGAATGGCCCAGCAGAGGCACCGCCGCCACATGGCATGCGAATAACAACAGGCATCGGGATTCCACTCCGATAACGTTTCTTTGC
This sequence comes from bacterium, assembly GCA_009926305.1. Classification (NCBI taxonomy): domain Bacteria; species bacterium. Next base: position 4,965 of record RFPC01000022.1, on the reverse strand, counting down.
CAGGTTGTTCACGATTTGTGTAAATGCGGTTGAAGCAAAGTCAGAAAACTGCATTTCGATCACTGATGGGATTCCCTCAACGGCTAATCCCACACTGGCTCCCACTATCGCCGATTCACATAGCGGGGTGTTTCTGACTCTGTGTCGACCAAAGCTCTCGACGAAGTCCAGTGATGTTTTAAATACCCCACCATACTCAGCAACATCTTGTCCCATGAAGATGAGCTCTGGATCGAGCTCCATTGCTTGATACAGCCCCTCTCGAATTGCGTCCACAAACCGAAGCTCGATGAGTTCTGAGCACGGCTCGTTCAGCAGGTTTGGAAGGAATGGCTCAAAAACTTCTGACTCTTCTCTAAACGAGCTGGGTACTGGATGTTGGTCTAGGAATGCAGCATCCAACGCTTCCTCAATTTCTCCCTGAATCTCCGAACGAATCAGGGTAAGCTCATCTGGAGTCAATGACTTTGATGAGGTGATGAAATTCTCAAATCTTGTAACAGGATCCTTCGCTTCCCAAGCCGCTATGAGGGGCGCTGGAACATATTTGGTTCCCGAAGCTTCTTCATGACCACGGACGCGGAAGGTTTGACATTCGAGTAAAACTGGTTTTTTACGCGCGAGAACCAGCTTTCTCATCCGTTGAACGGCCTCAAGAACGCCTTCAAAGCGATTACCATCTATCGTTTCTCCGTACATTCCGTACGATCCCGCTCGGAGAGAGAGCCTCTCACAAGCATATTGTTCGTGGACAGGGGTAGAGAGCGCATAGCCGTTATTTTCAATGATAAATAGGACTGGAAGCTCCCAAACAGAGGCAACATTTAAGGCTTCATGAAAATCTCCCTGGCTTGTCATCCCGTCGCCACCGATGGCGAGAACAACTTTTTCTTCTCCTCTTAACTTATATCCAAGGGCAATCCCGAGTGCCGTACAAAAATGTGGCCCGAGGTGCGATATCATTCCAATGATATGATGATCTCTAGAGCTGAAGTGAAAAGAGCGGTCTCTGCCCTGAGTAAACCCGCGTTGCTTACCCATGAATTGAGAAAATAGTCGCTCTAAAGGAACACCCCGTGTGGTAAAGACGCCGAGATTACGATGAAGAGGGAGAATATATTCCTCTGGCTTCATAGCCAGTGTCGCACCAACAGCAATTGCTTCTTGACCGATCCCTGAAAACCATTTTGAGATCTTGCCTTGCTTTAAAAGCAGAAGCATCTGCTCTTCTATTAGACGGGGCCTTACAAGAGCCTTGTAGCTCTCTTGCATCCAACCCACCGTGTACATTCCACTTCTCAAACCGGAAACTTTTGCCTCCACCATCCGATTATTCATTATGCAGTCCACATCTCATTCCACAACATCCCGAGAACATCCAGAAACCTTATCTTCATTCCATGTTTACGTCATCATCTCAACTTTCTTGCTCATTCTCACCGGTAGTGCTTCGCGGATTCTCGGTCCTGCTTCCGCCCTCAATTTTACTATACCTACAGTCGCCACAGACCCGGAATCCTCCTTCGCCTTTGGACATTCTCTGCCCGTTGATCTCCCGCCTGAGGATCTCTTGGAGGAAATACGCGGTGTTCCTTCTCGTGTGGTACAAGCCTTACTGGTTAAGGCAAAAGAATACTGCGCTATATCCCCAGAGACCAGACCCGAATGGAAATGGGAGCAAACTCGGGGAGTTGGTGATAAGAGGGCAGAAATTCTTAGAAAATTCCTTCAGCCGCCCAGTTGTATGCGGTCCAACTACACGAGACTACCCCAATAAAATGAATCAGGTGACCAATCGCCTATCACTTCATCTGTCGGGTTGTTGCCTGAATATGACGGCTGGTCGCGCTCGTGATCGAGAAGTTCACTACGAGCTCAAGATGGTCAAGAAGTTCAGGTGCATTTTCAGCCCATTCAACGAGCGTTAGAGGTTGACTCACATCGTGTAATGTTTCAAAGAGTTCCATCGGAGCTGCAGAAACTCGATATAAGTCCCAGTGGTGAATACGTTGGTATGGTGCTGCTGCAGAGTATATATGCTCAAGAGTATAGGTCGGTGAAGTTACCTCTTCAGAGGAGCCTAACTGTGACACCAGTTCTTTGATAAAGGTCGTCTTACCACTACCGAGGCTCCCAGAAAATCCAATACCCATTCCTGGATGTATATGCGAACAAAACTCCCTGACTACCGTTGGTAGCTCTGAGAGCTGATACTCACGTGCTTTCATATCATTCTCGCCAAAACTCTTGATATCTCTCCTGCAAGTTCGGAAGAGCCGAAGGGGCGCTCTCCGAGCTCCTTGGCTGCCAAACCATGAAGGAGCATCCCGAAGGAAGCTGCATCTAGTAACGACAATCTCTGGGCTAACAGCCCTCCAATCACTCCCGAAAGCACATCTCCTGAACCAGCTGTGGCGAGAAACGGAGCGCTGACGGTATTTACTCGCCCTTCTACCCCATTCCAAACGAGTGACCCACCTCCTTTTAAGAGAATCGTAGCTCCGAAGGCATCATGCAAACGCTGAACGGAACCCACTCGGTCTCTCTGTACTGCTTCAGTAGAAACATTCAGGAGTCGGGCGGCTTCCTTCAGGTGAGGAGTTAAAACCATACCACGCAAGAGGTGGTTGGATTGAGCCGCTCGCGTGGCACTAATGATATTCAGGCCATCAGCATCGAGAACACACGGGATTTGTCTATCGTGAAGAGTCGTAAGAAGAGACATGACGGCATCGCGGGTTTGATCGGACGTGCCAAGCCCTGGCCCAATTACCACCGATTCGAACTCGCCCGCCTCGATTCTCGAGATGAGAGTCGAAAGTGCAGATGGAGTGAAGACTTCGCTTGAAACAGGAATCTGCATTACCTCGGGCGGAACGCCCATAGTGCTGGAATATCGCAACTGTGAGACCTTTCCGGCTCCCGTAGCGAATGCGCCTTGTGACGCCAGAATTCCTGCTCCAGGCATCGCCTCACAACCACCAATAATTAAGACATGTCCAAACGTCCCTTTATGACTCGCTCCTGTTCGGGGCGGCAATGCATTGCATACATCACTGTCTACCGTAACAAATTGAGACCGCCACTCCGGCACCTTAATTCCCCCATCAATCAGAAGGATTTCTCCGCAATGCAGCGGTGCACTCCCTTGAGTCATGCCAAGTTTCAGATGTTGGACTGTAAGCGTAATATCGGCCTTGAATGCACTTTCGAATACTTCTCCGCTATCGCCCGATATTCCAGTGGGCACATCGATAGAAAGATACAGGGTTTTCTGTTCTGGCGTATGAGCTCGATAATCTTTCACGAAGCCAAGGATATTCTTGATATTTCCCCGTGGAGCTCCGGACTGACCTGTTCCAAGTAGTGCATCCACTATAACAGCAGCTCGAGAGAAGAGCGCTCGTAATGGCCGTTCCGATGCTATGTAATCTCTATGCCTCCCGATACGGCGAATATTCCCGTTGGTGTTATCGTCCAGAACGTAACATTCGCCACCTATGGAGAGATATGCAGAGAGCATTTTCTGACAATCAGACGAGAGCCCCGAGCTTTGGGTAAGAATCACCGCCACGGGGACCCGGTGAGCTTCACGTAAGCAGCGGGCTAAAACGAGGCCATCTCCGCCATTATTCCCAGGACCTACCAAAACGACTGTTCTTCGCCCAAACTCAGGAGGAAGTTGAGTAAAAATTCCATAAGTATCCAGCCTTCTTGCAATCTCTCTACCGACTCGATCCATAAGTTCGAGTGAGCGAATACCAGACTGGTCCATGAAAAAAGCATCAAGCGCAGCCATCTCTTGCGCAGTAGGAATTAATGCCTCTTTCATCCCTTGTCCTACCGATTCCGAATTCAGACAGAGCCGATCTCTCGTTCTATCGCTGAAGCAATCTGGCTTGCGTATTCTTTACACTTTTCGGTTTGTTCGCATTCCACCATTACACGTGCCTTATTCTCAGTGCCAGAGTAGCGCAGGAGGACACGACCACTTTCACCAAGCTCGTCCTCGACCTGATGAAGCACTTCAGTAACCGACGGAAGTGTTTCAAAGTCGGGCTTTTCTCTAACGGCGACGTTGATTAACTTCTGAGGAAAGTGACGAAACACCTTAGCGAGTTCTGAGAGTGGCTTCCCAGTACGCCTCATGACCTCCACGACCTTCAGCGCGGAAAGCGTGCCGTCTCCCGTCGTTGAAACGTCTGAAAAGATCGTATGGCCTGATTGTTCCCCTCCAAGCACGTAGCCGCTTTTTATCATTTCTTCCAGAACGTAGCGATCACCAACTTGAGCACGAACGAGATTTATCCCCTCTTGTTTTAGTGCCTCTTGAAGGCCGAGATTCGACATCACGGTAGCCACCACGGTCTCCCCCGTTAGTGCTCCGCGGGTATGCAGATCGATAGCACAGATGGCTAAAATAACGTCTCCGTCAAGCACGTTGCCCTTCTCGTCAACGAAGATAGCTCGATCGGCATCTCCATCAAGCGCGATTCCAATATCAAGATTGTTCTCCATCACGAGCTCGCGAACAATCTCTGGATAAAGACTCCCAAATCCCGCATTAATATTGCGTCCATTCGGGCTAATGCCACGTGCCATGACTTCAGCGCCAAGTTCTCGAAAGGTCTGTGGCGCTAGTTGATAGGCGGCCCCGTTCGCACAATCAAAACCAACTCGTAGTCCTTCAATGGAAAGTTCGCGCGGGAAGTTCTCCTTGAGGAAAACGGTATATCGTCCTAGTGCATCATCAACTCGTTTTGCCTTGCCTACTTTTCCAGCTTCGGCACGAAACTCTGGTGAAGGACCATCAGTCATAAGTCGCTCTATTTCGAGTTCCGTCTCATCAGGCAGCTTGAAGCCATCAGCGCCAAAAATCTTTATCCCATTATCCTCAAAAGGATTATGAGAGGCGGAAATCATCACTCCTGCATCAGCCCGCATACTTTTCGTCAAATAGGCGAC
>RFPC01000021.1 GCA_009926305.1 bacterium | reverse complement strand
ACCCGTAACACTTCCCCGTAGCCACTGGCCCCCTTTCCATCGGTATCACTTTTCCATCCGTGTCACCTTGTCGTACGGTCATCTGTAGTGCGCTCTCATCTGCAGTCTGCGAGCACCGGAAACCATGCTTTTTCTATCAAAAAACAAGTACATAACTTCTCGCGCTCCGTTCTCTCCCCTTTCTTTCTGAGAAAATTTCTTAAAAATGAGTCCATATCTGCAATCTTCAGTAAAAGTTCCCAATTTTTCGTACCAAATACCTACTGTTTACAGGCTACTTACGGATATAAAGAGTGCATAACTCATTTGAGATGAAGCGTTATTACGTTTTCGTAATACGTAGAAGGAGGACTCCTCTCTAACTACCTGAAAGAGGAATCGAGGGGATACAAACATCATGAGTGAAGCGAGCACAAAGAAGAAAAGAAAGATATTTGATAAACGCTTTGAGATCCTCTCTGTTATCGGCAGAGGTGCGCGAAGCGTTGTGTATCATGCTCGCCATATCGATGACTCGCAGGAAGAAATAGCACTAAAGGTAATTTTAAAGAGCAAAAAAGGCACTGCACCAAGCACTGTCCTTCGGAAAGAAGCTCTTGCTCTTGTTTCCTCTCGGCACAAATACGTAATCAGGCTCGACGATTTCCATTCCCTTGGAGATCTCTGCTATCTTACGTTAGAGCTCGCCAAAAAGGGCGACCTTCACCAATACTTAAAAACAAAGCAAGGGAAACTATCGCCCGTTCAAACTGAACTCTTCCTCCTTCAGGTAGCCGAAGCACTCGACTTCATTCATAAAGCAGGCATCCTTCATCGAGATCTCAAGCCTGAAAACTTACTTGTAGTAGACGAGCAAAATATCCGTGTCGCTGATTTTGGCATTGCCATGCTACCCGGAGAAAAGTCCTCATTTGAAGACCTTCAAGCTGGCGTTGGAACGCTCGACTATCTCTCTCCTGAAGTCCTCGATGGACAGAATTTCGATAAACGTTCTGACTTATATGCTCTTGGCTTGTCATTCTATGAAATCTTAAGTGGAAAGCATCCATTTTCTCATGAACCTTTGGCGGAACAACTTGAAAAAAGAAAGGACGGGAACTTTGTCCCGATAGCTGAGCTTGAACCAGATGCGCCAGCTCATCTCTTAAGTGCCATCACAAAACTGATGTGCTTTAACCCTGAAGACCGCTTTCAATCGGCCAAAGAGCTTATCCAAGCGCTTGTAAGTTTTGATGTCAGCGGCCTTGATAAAACAAGCTCTCCCGCAAGAGAAAAAGAAACAGCGCCATCAAACACAGAGCACATTGAAGTTCCTACAGCGACAGACTCCTCTGCAGAAAGAACAAATGCTGCTGCAGAAGACTTCGACGAGCAGGACCAAGAGTCTTCAATGATCTCTCCTGCATACGAAGCACCAGAAATCGAGGAGGAGTTCTCTCAGGATGGGTCAGATGAGGACCATTTTGAGGAGCCAGAAAGCCCCCCAATGGAGACAAGTAGTACAGGCGATAAACTCTTATCTGCCATCAAAACGAATGAGCCAGAAGAAGAGGAAGAGTCATCTCCACCGATGCACCCCCCGTTCTTTGAATCAGCTCCGGCATTAAAACAGGAAAAGAACATCCCTCTCTCATCTCCTGAGACAGAAGCCGTCCCTGAGCCAATCGCTTCAACAGATGCGCCATACAACGGCGGAAGCTCCCTAGCCTCACGCGCATACCTTGATGCCAATCGAGAAACTCCAAGTACTTCACCTCAAACCACTAAGCCGAAACAACAAAAAGAGGTCTTTTCTTCTGGACGCAAACGGAGGCAAACAAGAAAATCACGCTCACGCATAAAGCTGATCGTAGCGCTCCTCATAAGCGGCGCAGCCCTCTATGGGGCGTCCTTCCTCTTAAAGGATTCAGCCGTCGAACACTCTCACGGGGTGACAAAACAGAAGGAGACAAAAAGCTCTCTCGTTGCAAGTGAAGCCGTTGTGGCGACGAAAGAAGTGAGTGACCCTAACACATCAGAAGAGGGCAGTATTTTAGGAGATGCAAAAGAACCTCTCGTTACCTTCCCTTACCTGCCAGCTGGTCTCTATGCAGGAACTCTTCATTTCCCTGACTCGAATTCTAAGACAACTTTCTCAATTATTGCACTTAACGGATCCTCACAACTGATTATATCTCTCGGGATTCACGGATTTCATCCAGTGGTAGTTGATCTTTCTCAAACTCCGCCAAACAACAATTCGCTAAGAGTCGTATCGCAGGGAATGATCCTCTCTCTATCTGGAACAGTAGTAGACGGAGCTCTTGAAGGAGAGCTGAAAAATGAAATTACAGGAGAGATTGCTCAATGGAGGGCCCTCCCATGAATACAATACACATCATGAAATCAATTCATTGGAAATTCAGTGTCCTATTTGTCCTAATCGGAATCTGCTGCGGAAATGTACATGCTGAGCAGTATCGATTTATCCATGATATGCGAAGAGTTTCACTCGGCTCTTATGGAACTGGGACACACTTAGAGGTAACGATTCAAGGACTAAAGACAGCTCCCAGCACTGTCGAAGTTGAAATCATCAAAGACGGTGAGCTCCTCCATGCGGTAGCTGAACGCACGTCCTATAACCGCTACGATGAGCACGTATTCTCTCTCACGGTAGCCAGTCCGCGTGCCGGAATCGTATACAGATTCTCCATTACTGATGCTGATGGGAAAATATGGCGTTCCCGGTATTTCTGGAAGCTGCAAGCCTGCCAGGAAACAGAACAAGATTTACAGATGAATTCAAAAGAAGTCGATGCACAAAGCCCCTCTCTTGAGCTCCTTCAAATCGCACATAACGCAAAACTGCTCGAGGGGAAGCTCACAAGCCTTGATTATGCAAGTAGTCGCCTCAAACAACTTGCAGAACTTCTAAGGGGGGATAAGTAATGATACGGTTCTGGATCCCAATATTCATATTCATCGCTCTCTCTGTACCGATAGCTGGAGCACAGACACCGACAAAGGTCTTTATCCCTCACCTGGATTCAGCGGTCTCAGTGAAAGGTCTCATTCATACCTCGGAAAAGGTAGAAGAAGTTCCAGCGACTTGGAAACTCGATGAGAATCGAGGTGGTATCATTCTCGAATTTACGATTCCGAAAGGGGTAGATTTACCAAATAGCTTCGTTTCAGGACTTGCAATTGACGAATACAACCAGATCTCAATGAGCCCTCTTAATGTTGCTGACCTCCAAAATCCGCGAACAATCGTCGAAATGTGCGTAGCCGAAGCTCCTGAAGGGGTAAGAGCTGAACAAGAAGGTCCATACAGGAAGCTCCTTGCAATTCGAGAAAAGCGCCTCGAACTCGCCCGCAATGAAATCAAAGAAACCTATCCACAGGAATTCTTCGAGCGTTTACAAAAGCTTGAGGAGGCTTTCCATCTTCAGTCGCCCACGCCTCTATCTCCTGAACTTCCTACCGAAGAGCTTGCAGAAAGGCTCGATATCCTCTTTCATACGATTCATCGTTATGAAAAGCATAAGAAGAAAAAAACCGAGCACCCTCCTCACTCAGCCGCTGTATCGTCCGCGCAGTGAACTTACTCACGTTGAAGGCGCTCTCTACAGCTCAAAGCATAGAATTACTGCACAGAGCGACTCCCCAACGCTCTTCTCCCTCCTCTCATCTACCCTCCCTCATATTTCAGCGGATAGCTGGCGAGAGCGAGCGAACTTTGGTGGCCTGTACGTTAATGGCTCCCGAGTTGTTACCGATCAAGCAATTCCAGCGCATTCCATAGTTGAATACTATGAGCCGAGATATGACTACTGCCATGCCGAAGACTTCTATCCATCATTCAACTCAGAGCTCATTGCTTATGAAGATGAGTACGTGGCAATTCTTTTTAAACCGGCAGGACTGCCAACACACCCGAACAAGGAACAAACTCGCTTCTCTCTCAAAACATATGCGGAGAAACATTATAAACGGTCGGTTCATTTGCCGTCTCGACTTGATACAGCAACAGCTGGTCTAGTGCCAATGAGCATTAACCTCAAGATGCATCAGCCACTTCAAAGACTCTTTGAGCGAAGACTTGTGAAGAAGTCATATCTGTGCGCTATTCAAAGCGATACCCCGCTGCAGTCTCCCGTGAGGATAGACTGTGGGATAGGACGAAACGCTCTTCATCCCGTACTTCGTGAGGCGAAGGAAGACTCTCCTTCCCGCGCTATCACAGATATCGCTCCAATGACCTCTTCAAATTCCAAGCAATCAATCTCTTATTTGCTTGCAATGCCGATTACTGGTCGCACTCATCAAATCCGGGTGCACTGTGCGTCATTTTTAGGACCGATTGTTGGAGACAAATTCTATGGGGGCATACCCTCCGATGAGCTTCATCTCATGTGCATTGAACTCTCGTTTTTTCACCCCTTCCAGAAGAATGAAATCACCGTCCGTGTTCCTCAGCGGCTGATTCCAGGCTGGGCGCAACCTGCCCTCTCCTGAGACCCCCAAAATAAAGTGAATTACTGGGATGTTAAGGGGAAGGAGGCAAGAATTGTAGCAGATGCCTAGCCGTGATATACCTTCAACGCGACGTCAGCGAACTTCTTTGTTTCTCTGGAACGGACGGCTTTTCCGGCTCAAGGAGAAAAGACGTCCGGCGTGCGAGTGAATGCAGCTGGTTTGGATACACAGCAGTTGATTCGCACACACAAAGAAGCAGACGGCAGAGTATTTCTTGAAGAGTATTATTTGAATTGTTTCACGAAGTGAGCTTCGTAAGAAGACAATAGAAGAGGAGCAGACAATGTCGAGTGAGAAAAAAGACCTCATCGTTCTTGGCTCAGGGCCTGGCGGATATGTCGCAGCAATCAGAGCGTCGCAGCTAGGACGGAAAGTAGCGATCGTTGAGAAGGAAGACTTGGGCGGGGTTTGTCTCAACTGGGGATGCATACCCTCAAAGTCTCTTTTGAAGGCGGCCCAGCTCTACCACGATATGGGCCACGCCAAAGAGTTCGGCTTCTCAACATCGGATATTAAAATCGATTTTCCTCAAGTGATAAATCGGTCACGAGAGGTAGCAGGCAAGTTATCGAACGGCGTAAGCTATCTCATGAAGAAGAATAAGATTGAGGTTATTAAAGGCACAGGAACGCTCGATTCTGGAAATCGTCTGCATGTGAGAGACGAGCAGGGACGTAACACTACCTACGAGTATCAAGATATTATTATTGCCACTGGAGCAAAGCCACGACCAATTCCTGGAGTAGAGCCCGATGGAGACGTACTTCATACCTATCGCACAGCACTAGAATATCGAAGACAACCTCAAAAATTACTCGTAATCGGTGCTGGAGCCATTGGTATTGAATTCGCGTATTTCTTTTCAACGCTTGGCACTCAGGTAACAGTCGTTGAAATGGCTTCACAAATTTTACCGGTGGAAGATCGCGAAATTGCCAAAGGTCTTGAAAAAGTATTTGCAAAGCGAGGAATGACCATTAAGACAGGAGCCTCCGTCGAAGATCTTCGAGTCTCTGGAAAAACACTTACTGCTTCAATCCGGGTCGGAGATACGGTTGAAAAATGGAACGGCGACTGCGGGCTGATGGCTGTTGGAGTAATACCAAATACGCAAGGAATCGGATTAGAAAAAATCGGTGTCACATCTGAGCGCGGATTCATCATGGTAGATGAATTCATGCGCACAAACATTCCAAATCACTATGCAATTGGAGATATTGTTCCAGGACCCCAACTCGCACACAAAGCAAGTCATGAGGGGATTATCGCCGCAGAGGCTGCATGTGGACAAGCACATCATCCCATGGAATACGACAATATTCCAAGTTGTACGTACTGTCAGCCTCAAGTTGCTTCCATCGGTCTTACAGAGGAATCGTGTAAAGAAAAGGGAATCAAGTATAAAGTAGGCAAGATTCCTTTTTCCGCGATTGGAAAAGCTATTGCAATTGGCGAACCAGAGGGGATGATTAAAGTTCTTATTGATCAAGAGATCGGTGAAGTGCTCGGCGTGCATATCCTGCATAGTGAAGCGACTGAACTGATTGCAGAGGCTGCCATCATTCGGTCTCATGAAGGAATTGCAGCGAGTGTCAAACAGACCATTCACCCGCACCCCACACTGTCTGAGTCTATGATGGAAGCAATGGCGGCTGCGATGGGTGAGCCGATTAACTTCTAAAACCCGTTTTCATGCAGTTACTCTCTCTTGAGCCTCTTCCAATTCAAATCATTGCCCTTGGTACGATTGGATATGAAGAGGCTCTGGAGATTCAACATGAGATACACGCAGATGTTCAGAAGGGCATGCGTCCGCAAACACTCATCTTATGTGAACATCAGCCAGTAATTACCCACGGAAAGAGCGCTGCAACTGAGAGCCTTCTCTCTGAACACGAGACTCTCACCGAAGCTGGAATCTCGTTAGTAAAAACGGGAAGAGGCGGAGATTTCACGTATCATGGACCTGGGCAGCTTATTGCGTATCCGATTATCGATCTCCGGACGAGAAAAAGAGATGTTGCATGGTATATGAGAGGGCTTGAGGAGGTAGTGCTACGAACTCTTTCTCTCTACGAGGTTAAGGGTCACAGAATAGAGGGACGTACCGGGGTCTTTGTTGATCTTTCAAAAAACATCCACCCTGAACGAAAACAAAAGATTTGCTCAATCGGAGTTCGGATTTCTCGGTGGTGCACTCTGCACGGACTCGCCCTGTATATTTCAGATCAATCACGTGGTTTCAGTCACTTACATCCGTGTGGATACCCAGATATCGATGTGGCTTCACTTGAAGATTTTGGAATAAACTGCGACCGTAAGGAGCTAGAAAAGAATTTTCTCGAATCATTTTGCGACGTTTTCAGATTCGTGCAGAATGAAAGAGCTCAAGGCACGAGGAGCTAACGTCTCTGAGTGGCTTGGACTGCCAGAATAACCATGTAGGATGTCGCCCCCGTTATAGGCCAAAAATGGACTGGGTGCACCAACTGGGGGATAACGGACTGGGGATAACGAACAGAAAATACTCTGTGGGCTATGAGGCTGACTGATCAGCTATGAAAGAGAGTGACGCTCATTCATAGAAAGGGTTTCGCTCGAACGCTGCTTCACGGTGGCATGTCTTAAGGTATGATGGAGGAGGATACTATGGCGCAACAGGCTGCCACGAAAAGTGTAAGCAAGAAAAAAGGCGGAGCCACAAAGAAAGGCTCTCAAAAAAAATCCGCTGCAAGAAAGCTTCGATCCAACATCACGAAGGCATCCGCGAGAAAAAAAACCACAGCGGCAAAGAAAACAACTTCCGCCAAACGCAGTAAGGCGGTGAAAGCAGCAAAAAAACCGAAGAGTGAACAAAAAACAATGGCAAAGACAACCCCATCGAAAAAGAAAAAAACAGCTGCAAGATCTGGCACGAGCTCTAAAGCAAAGTCATCAATAGTAAAAAAATCGGGGGCGACAGCGGTTAGCAAGAAAAAGAAGACTGCTAAGAAAACATCATCACGACTGGGAAAGGAAGCACTTCTGCACGCCTACCGGGAAATGGTAAGAGCTCGATATGTCGATGAGAAAATCATCGTGCTGTACAAACAGAACAAGTGCCATTTTCAAATTGGTTGTGCTGGGCACGAAGCAGTTCAGGTGGCAACAGCCCAGGCATTCAGAGCAGGAAAGGATTGGTTTTATCCCTACTATCGCGACATGGCTCTTTGTGGAGCACTCGGCATGACGAACGAAGAGTTCATGCTTAACGCTTTAAATAAAGATGATGATCCAAATTCACACGGCAGACAAATGCCGATGCACTGGGGCTCTGCTGATTTACGCATTGTCAACCAAAGCTCGCCGACAGGAACACAATTCCTGCAAGCTGTTGGTTGTGCACTCGCCGTAAAAAAAATGGGGCTTGATGAAGTTGTTTATGTATCAGCTGGGGAAGGAACTTGCTCTCAGGGAGACTTTCACGAGGCACTAAACTGGGCGGCTCGGGAAAAGCTCCCAATCATATTCCTGATTCAAAATAATAAATACGCCATTTCCGTTCCAGTGTGGGAACAACTTGCAGGAGAAAGCGTCTACAAAATTGCCCACGGCTACGAAAACCTAGAGCTTTCAGCTATCGACGGCACTGATGTTGAAGAAAGTTACAAGGTTGTAAAAGCCGCTCATACACGAGCGATGGCTGGGAAAGGCCCAACACTCATTGAAGCAACAGTACCGCGACTGCAGTCACACTCAATCTCTGACAACCACCTGAAGTATCGAAGCCCGGAAGATATTGAAGGAGAGAAAACAAGAGATCCAATCGAACTGCTCCGTTCGCTCCTGTTGAAGCGAAAGATTCTTTCAAAGACTGGGCTCCAAGAACTCGAAGAGCAGCTGAAGAAAGAAGTAAATGAGGCGGCTGAGTTTGCTGAGATTCAACCAGATCCAGACCCAGCAAAGGTAGAAACTCATACCTACAGTGAGACTCCTGTGCAAGGGCTACCAACATCTGATCCTATCCCGCGAGGAGAAGAAACCTATCTGGTAGATGCGTTAAATCACGGACTGGATGAAGAAATGGCTCGAGACCCGAACATGTACATATTCGGTCAAGATGTGGCTCACGGAAAGGGAGGAGTCTTTACTGTTACCAGTGGTCTCACTGACAAGTATGGCTCAGACCGTGTATTTAACGGCCCATTGGCTGAAAGCTCTATTGCTGGTGTCGCTATTGGGATGGCAACCGTGGGGTTAAAGCCAGTAGTAGAGATACAATTTGGTGACTATGTTTGGACCGCGATGATGCAGATTCGAAACGAACTCGCCATGATGCGCTATCGCTCCAAAGGCGACTTCTCATGTCCGCTCGTAATGCGCATACCGATCGGAGGCTATATTCACGGCGCTCACTATCACTCGCAGAATATTGAAGCGACATTTGCCCACTTCCCGGGGTTGAAAGTAGTTCTTCCATCTAACGCAACTGATGCGAAAGGATTGTTGAAAACAGCAATCCGCTCTGATGATCCGGTTCTCTTCCTTGAACATAAGGGGCTCTACCGACAGGTCTATGCGAAAGGCCCAGAGGGGGAGGCCGATGACTTAATCCCGATTGGAAAGGCGAAGATTGTGCGAGAGGGAAGCGATCTCACTATTGTTTCTTATGGTGCACTTGTTCAGAAATCGTTGCTTGCTGCCGAGAAACTTTCTCGAGAAGAGGGTTTAAGCGTCGAAGTAATTGATATCAGATCCATTCTTCCTCTCGATACAGAGACTATTTTCCAAAGCGTTCGGAAGACCAGTCGCGTCCTCATTGCGCATGAAGACGTTGTATTCATGGGCTTTGGTGCAGAGATTGCGGCACAAATTGCTCATGAGTGCTTTGACTCTCTCGATGCGCCTGTAAAACGAATTGGTATGAAATGGGTAGCGGCTGTACCACATGCTCCAGCGCTTGAAGATGTAGTGCTTCCACAGATTGAAGAAATCGTTGCGGGGGCCCGACAGGTGCTCAGCTATTAAAGAAAGCCGAGGAAAACAGAAGTAAGGTTCTAGTATTTTATGAGAATTCAAGGCATCTTAGAGCCAGGCTCTTTCAAACGAGCCGAAGGTTTGCACAAAGAGAAAGCCTACTATCTGAGCAGAGGAGGAAAGCAATGAATATTGATATGGTTATGCCCCAAATGGGAGAGTCGATTGCAGAAGCAACAATCGCTCGATGGCTAAAGTCCCCAGGGGATACCGTTGAAAAAGACGAGCTCATTCTCGAAATCTCAACTGATAAGGTTGACTCTGAGATTCCAGCACCAGCAAGCGGTGTTCTCAAGGAAGTGCTTTTCAAAGAAGGTGATGTTGTTCCGGTAAAGGTTAAAATTGCAGTCATTGATACTGCTGGTGAAGGTGGAGCGTCAACTGCAAGCGCGCCTGAACCGTCCGGAGTCACTGCAGAGGTAACCACTGAGGTTGCAGGCAGTCCTCAGGTTGCAGGCAGTGCTCAGGTTGCAGGCAGTGCTCAGGTTACAGGCAGTGCTCAGGTTACAGGCAGTGCTCAGGTTACAATCGAAGAAAATATTGTCATGACTGATGTGCCTCCCGCACAAACAAACGGGAATGGCGCCGCTCGTGCAGTTACGCCGGCAAGCCAACAAGCGGCTCCTGCTGGTCATGAGAATCGTTTTTATTCGCCTGTTGTAAAGTCACTCGCGAAAAAGCATGGCATCTGCGATGTTGAGCTCGCTACAGTGGTCGGAACTGGACAGGGGGGCAGAGTAACAAAGCAAGACTTTCTTGATTATGTAAGTCAACGTGCTCAGCCTGAGGCTCCGCGAGAAGCGACTGCTATTCCACAATCCTCTTCAGTAGCAAGCCCAGCCGCTTCTTCAGCTCAAGTCCCTGCTACTGTGCCAAGTGAGTATAAAGCTCCAGCGGTGGACATCCCATCCGGAGAATGGACAGCAGAAGGGACGAAAGTTGTTCCCATGGATAATATGCGAAAGCTCATTGCTGAGCATATGGTGCGGTCTAAGCGCACCAGTCCGCATGTCTATTCGGTTCAGGAAATTGACTGTTCTAAGATCGCTGCATGGCGAGCAAAGCATAAGAATGAGTTTAAGAGCCGCGAGGGATTCTCTCTAAGCTATACCCCTTTCTTCCTAGAAGCCGCTGTTCGAGCACTTCTTGAGTTTCCGATGGTCAACTCTTCAGTCGATGGCAATACCGTAATCATGAAGAAAAAAATTAACCTCGGATGTGCTGTCGCTCTTGGAAATACAGGACTAATCGTTCCCGTAATTAAGAGTGCGGAGGAGCGAAACTTTGTTGGAATAGCAAGAGCGCTCAATGACCTTGCGAGCAGAGCTCGAAACAAACAACTTCTTCCAGACGAGGTAGCAGGCGGCACCTTTACCGTTACTAATCCAGGCGTGTTTGGAACTATGATTGGAACGCCAATTATTAACCAACCACAGGTGGCGATTCTTTGCCTAGGCGAAATAAAGAAACGTCCCGTAGTGATCGACGATATGATTGGAATTAGAGAGATCTCCTATCTCACCCTTTCTTACGATCATCGGATTGTTGATGGCGCGCTTGGCGGACAGTTTCTCGCGTTTATTCGTGAGTACCTCGAAAACTGGGATTTGAACCGTCCGCTCTACTAAGAGCATTTCGAGAATCGAAATATTAGTGATACTCCCTCTAGTCAATGCGGAGTAGGGTCAGACGAGAAGGATAGAGACTATGCGTGTCGTTGGTGGCTCAGCAAAAGGAACGAAACTCCTCGCTGTGCCAGGAGATACCACTCGTCCGATTCTTGACAGGGTAAAAACATCGCTCTTTGATATCCTCCGACCTGAAATTGAGAACGTAGAACTCCTCCTCGACCTTTTCGCTGGCAGTGGATCCGTAGCGATTGAAGCGCTGAGTCAGGGTGCGAAGCGTGCCATCATGCTCGATATGGCGCCAAAGGCGATAAGCACCATGAGAGAAAATCTCAAAAAGACGCATCTGGAAGGTCAAGCAGAGGTGCGAAAAACCGATGCATTCTCATATCTCAAGAACACGCAGAAACGCTTCGATCTCATCTATGTAGCGCCACCTCAATATCAAGGCCTGTGGCTCGAAATACTACAACTTATAGCAGAGCGTCCATCTTTGCTCTCGGGGTCTCACGCAAAGTTGATTATTCAAATAGATCCAAAGGAACGAGAGCCGTTCACCAGCAAACAGCTCGTACTTGACCAAGAGCGAAAATATGGCAACACCCTCCTGCTCTTCTATGTTCTGGGAGCTACCATACATACTTAAGAGAGCGGCACTCAGAATAGCGGCATGTCGAAAAGAATCTTAAGCCTTGGACTTACCATTATCCATCACGGCTCACTTGATACGACAAAGCGAATATCATTAATGGGAGCCCCGCTTGACGTTATCTTTGCTATGCGCTTCAACAACGTCTCTTTGAGAAAAGCGAGTTCTTGAGCCCAAATAGGATTAGAGACCTTTACAAATAATTCACCCCGAACCACCTTTAAGGGTTTAGCATGTTGCGATATCCGTTCTCCGACTATCTCAGGCCAATGAGTAACAAATGCATATTGAGAAAAACGGTCTCGCAACTTCGGCGAAGAGAATACACTCCGGAGAACTGCATCTACTTTTGCAGGGGGTTTTTTTCGTGCTGATAGACTTCGCAGTCTATATCCACCTAAATTACGATGTGAGGATGCCGCTGAACTCATATACCTGCCAGTTTACGGCTCTCAGTTTATTTAACCAAGAGAATAAACAAAATAAACTCGCACTTCTGTAACAAATATATCGGGGAAGCTTTTCCATCTCTTCCAATAGACCCCTAAGGAGCCTCAAATAGAACTATCTGCTCATTATCCCTCGCAAGCAGCAGTTCTTCTCGGGCCAACCTCTCCAACACCCGAGGATTCTCTTCCATGCCAATCAATGTAGTTTTCAGCTCATTTACCCGACCAAGAATCTCATCGCGTTCGTTCTCCTGCGCGGCCCGCTGCATTTCGAGCACTTCCAGACGCTCACCAGAACGAGATGAGAAAAAAGTAAAAAGAAAGAGAAGGATAGAAGAGCCAATAAAGAAGTACGAGAGATATCTTTTCATTTTCTACTCTCAGCCGTGAAAAGTTCGAAGTCCTCGCAAGTACAATACTGGAAGCTCATTCAACAGAAAACCCATTTTCGAGTGATTGTCTTGCTTCTTCGCCACCAGAAATTACGCACTGAACAATTGAAATGGTAGTCGACGAAACCTACCCTACGATTGACCGTCCTTTCGACCAATAGCAATAAATTCCTTTCCCGACTGAATCCAGCCTCGAATCATCCCAAGCGAGTTAAACGGCATAACAATTTCACCTTCGGGTGAAATTCCAATGAACCCTCCTGCCTTAGCAGGCAACTGTTTCATTGCGAGCTCTGCGGCCGAATACAGTGTTTTCCCCGAATATCGTATGATTGCCGATACCGATCCAGCAATATGATGTCGAATAAACTGCTCCCCGTTCCCTGTGCATGAAATTGCACAGGTATCATCTGCAGCATACGTTCCAATCCCAATTAAAGGAGAGTCTCCAATTCGTCCGGGTTGTTTATTTGTCATGCCACCTGTCGATGTTGCCGCAGCTACATGCCCTTCGCCGTCAATTGCTACAGCACCTACTGTTCCTTTCTTTTCACGAAAGAGATCCTCATGGTCTAAGGCGGTCTTTCCCTGTGCTATTGCTCTCTGTAACTGCTTCATCCGATGCACCGTAGTGAAGGACGAATTATCTGTGAGCTCAACTCCCACTTTCCCAGCAAACTCATCTGCGGCTTCTCCGCCAAGAAGTATTGCTTCACCCCTATTGAGGACTTCTCGAGCGAGCACAACAGGATTCCTTACCCTCTTTACACCGGCAACAGCTCCAGCTGAGAGGTCCTTTCCATCCATGATTGCAGCATCAAGATAATGTGTGCCGTCAGCAGCTAGGACAGCCCCCTTGCCAGCATTAAATAGGGGATTGTCCTCCAGAGAACGAACCGCCGCCTCAACAGCATCAACCGCGCTTCCCCCTTCCTCTAAAAGAGAATAACCCGCTAGAAGCGCCTCTCGTATCCCTGCACGGTACGCCAATTGCCGACGAGCAGAAATCGTTCCCATATCAAGGACTCCAGCCCCACCATGAACAACAATAGCATGATTTTCGACATTCATATGGTCTATCCTACAAGCTCTCTAGCACTAAAGATAGTAATTGCAGAACGACGAATATCATAAAAAGTGCTCGAGATAACTACATGGGAAATTTACTCTTTTCCCGTAACACGTGTGACGTTCCGCTCTTCACAAACTACAGTAGACTGGTGAATGAATTCCTAGCGCAGAAACGTGCCGTCGCTCTTGGCGATAAAGCTCTGTAGTTCAACCTCTGAACTCCCTTCTTTCAACTCAGCGTGCGCAATGGAAATCATCTCTGAATTAAAAGCAAAGTTTGGAGAGCCATGTGGTGGGACAATAATCATGCCGCCCCCCTTATTTACGGTCTTGCGAGATAACTCTTGAAACTCATTTTCCAGAATGGCCGATAACCTATCAGGGTTCTTTCGAAAGATGTCAATGTGCTCACGGAGCTCTCTTCGTAATTCTCCAAGAACAAATCCAGAAAGGAGCCCCAACATGAGCGACTCTCCATGTCCAGTTGTTGAAAGCGCACCAATTTCGTTATCTGCAAAGACTCCTGAACCGATAACAGGAGTATCGCCTATTCTTCCATTATCCTTCGAGTTTACTCCGCCAGTAGAGGTCCCAGCACATAAGTCGCCATTGAGATCGCGAACAACACAACCGACAGTGCCACAACTTGTCTCACCCGAACTAGAGAACTCACCGCCATCATTTTTTAGCCATTCCTCAACCACTGGAGAGAGAAGATCTTCATGCGTGGGTACCCAGCCATATCGCTCCTTAATAAAGTCCGCTGCACCATCCACTTCTTGCATCAACTGATGCGTCCATACCGTCATCAAAGATCGGTCTGCTCGTAACAGATCTAATGCAACCGCCGAGGGATACTTCATTCTCCTTGCATTCAAAATTGAGACGAAATCTCTCGCTCCTCGCATCAGGCCAACGTCAAGAAGGACAATCCCATCAACGTTCGGATATCCTCCATATCCCGCATTAAAAAAATCAGATCCTTCCATTTCGCGGAGTGCCGCTACTACCGCAAACTCCCCTGACTTCCCGCCATGTAGCTCCTCCCACGCAGCCTCGGCCGCGCGGCGCATAACTGGCAACTTTTTGCGAGCCCGCTCATCGGGCAATTTACCCGCTCCACCATGAATAATCACACACGGTCGCTTCTCTTCTTTTCTCACTGAATCACCGCTATCTTATTCACTCCTTTACTCTAGTGCTGGTTGATGACTTTGAACCTCATTGCACCACTTGCCTCTTTCGACTAGATTCTAATGTTATAGTATTCAGCGCAAGGGCTCTTCAGAACATAACGCAACCTTCTTCGATAGGCGCTAAGACCAGAAGTTGTGAGGGGCAAAATCGTTGGACAAGAATAAAAAGGCCACTAACAATGACGTTGCCAATGACCACATTACGTTCATGTATCACACAAACAGAGGCTTCGCGCCTTCTCTTTGCGACCGATGTCCTTTCTCAGCCAGCATCGGAAACAATGAGAAAACATGATCCTCTCCTACATCATCAATGTAGCCGGTCTCTTCCCATCGCGTGTGAAAATGATATTGTTGTCTTACAAGGGAATCTGGATGAACCATACTACGACTGGTTACGATCCCTGAACCTGAGTACCGAGAAAGTTGTCGCCTATAATGAAAAAACTGCTAGCGGACCTCTCTCTGATGTAATTACGGCTGATCCGACCCCCATTCAGAAGTTACTTTCTGACCAATATGATTACCACTACCTCGCCTTTTACCTCTCCGATAATGATATTGCCTGCGCTACTAGCTTAGGACTCCCAGCCTTTGGGTGCGACGAAGAGACGACAAAAAGATACTTCGACAAACTTAGCTTTAAACAGGAATGCGAAGCTCTTGGGATTAAAACCGTTGAGGGGCATCATCATGAAATTGATGCATCGAGTCCGCTGAATGAAGAAGAAATGGCCGAACTTGTTCACCGACTGTTAGCAAACTATGGAAAGGTTATTGTACGGGGTACTGATGGTTCGGCAGGAAGGTCTCTATACACGATTGATAATACAAATGTACAAGAGCTTTATGAACAACTTCTTGATAATCAAGACCAAAAAGTTCTCATAGAGCCATTCTTAAATGTTGTCTCTTCCCCAAATGACCAATGGATTATCTCTTCAAGTGGCGAAATTCGACATCTTGGTCTTTCTGCCCAACTCTTCCAGGGACTTAAACATGCTGGGAACTTCTATGGGAACTATTACTCCTCTCGAGTTTCAGATTACATCAGTGAATGCTCCTCTAAGATTGTTCAAGCTATGGCAAAAGGGGGTTATCGTGGAATCCTTGGCATTGATTATATCGTCTGCGAAGAAGGCATTTTCCCGATCGAGAACAATGCAAGAATGAATGGTTCTTCTTTCGCGCTAGAATTATTTTCCCTGCTACAAGGACGAATTCCTGAAATAGCATGCTGGAAGTTCTATAAAGCAAAGTGCTCCGTGAAAGACTTTAATGCGTTAAAAAATAGTGCCGCGAAGTTTCTTTTCGATGGCGAGAAAGCAAATTCGCTCTTTCCCTTTGTCACGAACCTGATACCAGAGAAGGGAGAGTTTATCGCATTACTATTGGCTGAAGACACTTACCATATAGACTATCTCCAAGACTCTCTCTCTTATATCGGTATTCATAGGGCATAGCTGGGGGCTGTTGAGTCCGCCAAAGAGAAGCCAGTTGCCGTTTTTTCGGTCGTATCCCGTTATCGGCTTGATTTCATATCTTTGAGTTCATAGATTATGGGGAGCAAAACTACTTCGTGTGAGGAGGACCAGCATGAGTGATTCAGGAAGTGCAATCGAAAACATTTACGCCTATGAGTGTCTCGATTCAAGAGGGCTGCCCACTGTTGCTGCATTCGTCCAACTCTCAGATGGCACGATCGGAGAAGCAGCCGTTCCTTCAGGTGCATCAACTGGTGAATATGAAGCACATGAGCTAAGAGACGGTGACAAAGACCGATACTTTGGGAAGGGCGTCCTCAAAGCTATAGAATCGATTCACGGTGAGATCGCTGAAGAAATTCTCGGATACGACGTACTGGAGCTCTCGGCTCTCGATCGGGCGCTACTCGAACTTGACGGAACACCAAATAAGTCACGACTTGGAGCAAATGCTATTCTGGGAGTAAGCCTTGCTGCTGCAAAAGCCGGAGCAAACTTCCTCGGCATTCCGCTCTTTCGCTATCTTGGAGGTGCCAATGCGAGATGTCTACCTGTACCACTCGTCAACGTCATCAATGGAGGAGCGCATGCCACCAACTCCCTTGATTTTCAAGAATTCATGATTGTTCCCCATAGCTCAGGGACTTTCTTTGAAAATATCCGAGCAGCTTCTGAGGTGTTTCATACGTTAAAGAAGATGCTGGTCGAGAAAGGGTATAGCACTGGCGTGGGAGATGAAGGTGGGTTCGCCCCTCAGTTTTCTTCACAGGAAGAAGCGCTTGAAATGCTGATGCTCGCTATTGAAGGAGCAAAATACACGCCGGGAGAGGAAATCTCGGTGGCGCTCGACTGTGCTGCAAGTGAATTCTATGATCGCTCAAAAGGAGTATATACACTTGAAAAGAGCGGTGGTGGTGAAAAGGGTTCAGATGAGCTAATCCGACTGTATGAAAACTGGTGCGAAAAGTTTCCGATTGTAAGCATCGAGGATGGACTCGATGAGAATGATTGGGATGGATGGCGGGATCTCACTTCAGCACTTGGAAGTAAAGTGCAGCTCGTCGGAGACGATCTCTTTGTGACAAATCCAGACCGTCTTCGTCAGGGAATTGAAAAAGGATGTGCAAATTCAATTCTGATAAAGCTCAATCAGATTGGAACGGTAACTGAGACACTTGAGGCAATCGCTCTGGCGCAAGAGCGCGGCTACAGCTCGGTCATCTCCCATCGCTCTGGAGAAACAGAAGATACCTTCATAGCAGACCTCGCAGTTGCTACTGGAGCTGGACAAATAAAGACAGGATCCGTGTGTAGAGCTGAGCGTACCGCTAAATATAATCGCTTACTCTTCATTGAGACTCTGCTGCATGGAGAGTCTTTCGTAAGCAATCCCTTTTCCTGAACAGAACAGAGCCGGAGAAAGTTCAGTTGAATCTTGGGGGAACAACAGAATGAAAGAAGACTCTCGACGACTCTTTTCGAGCGCGACTCTTCTACCCCTGTTTCAAAGCTTCCTTGTCGCTTCTCTTATTGGAATCGGATGGTGGTATCCGGGAACCTCGACTCACTGTGTTTTGTCTTGGCTCGGGATAATAGGCATCCTTCTGATTATTCGAGGCAAACAGCCCCTGAAAAATCTCTTTTTTACCGGATGTTTTATCCAGCTCTTTGGCTTCTTCTGGCTACTGGAAACAATTCACCGCTTCGGAGCCTTTCCACTCGTCGCTGCAGTGCCTATTTTCATCGTCTTTGTTTTGGGAAGCGCACTTCAGTTTCCCCTCTTCGGCTTACTCCTGAAATACCTACCCTCACGACTCAACCACTATGCACTCAGTGCTCCAATCGCATGGATTATTTCAGAGCAGTGGTCTGTTCGCATTTTCCCTTGGCATCTCGGGCATTCGCAACTTGCCTTCACTGAGTTCGCCCAAATAGCAGGCATTGTCGGAACACTTGGAATATCATTTATCATGGTCTGGTTCGCAGAGGGCGTGATACGCCTAAGAGTCGCCAGAAAAGGACTCTTCTATTCATTCCTTGTTATGATCATTTCTGTGCTCTACGGTCATCAGCAAATAGCACGATTTTCCGCACAACGCGCTGAACGCCAGACTATCTCGGTAGCGCTCATCCAAGGAAATATTCCGCTGCATCGAGAAAATACACGTTCCTCTGCGGCAAACGACATTCGCACTCATCTCAATCTCTCAATGCCGTATGACTCAGAAAACACCCTGATTATCTGGCCAGAGTCTGCAATTATGAATTGGACCTATGCTGGCATCACTCATCGGAGCCAAGACCCCCGACTTCCTCATTTGCGTTTTGCTCCCCTCCTCTCTGGTTTACTCACTTTTGAAACACGAGAAAAACAGTTCAATAGTGCGCTCCTGATTAATTCAGATGGTGCGATCGGAACTCCTTATCATAAACAAATCCTGATGCCGTATGGAGAGTATACTCCCCTCAGTCAGACCTTCCCCTGGCTGATGAAAATTAATAATATGGCAGCAAATTTTACAGCGGGAGCTACTCCAGGGATTCATCGCATCTCTCTCAAGGACAACGGAGTAGAAAAAAACGTTCGAGCAGGAACATTAATCTGTTACGAAGATGTCATTCAATCGCTCGCGAGAGAATCTGTAAAAGCTGGGGCTGAGTTTCTCGTAAATCTTACAAACGACGCTTGGTTTGGAGATACCGCGGCTCTTGACCAACACCACCTTATCGCCTCATTTCGAGCCATTGAGAATAACCGTTTTCACCTAAGAGCAACAAATACTGGAAAAACGGCGATTGTAAATCCCCTCGGAACGACAATTCATGAGCTTTCTTCTGCAACAGAGGGAGCGCTCAAAGGGGAGATCTTTCCTATTCAGTCAGAAACAATTTATACAAGACTGGGGAATCTGCCATGGACGGTTCTAAGCCTCCTCGGTGGTCTGATGGTGCTGTCAGTTCTCTTGAAAGAGAAACGCGCGGCTAAAATCGAGTAGTTGTAAGTTTATCGCGGAGACGTGATACTACTACGTGACAGTGAGTAATTGTAACGGAGTGAATATGCGCCTGACAAATCTCTCTATGAGCATTATGTTTCTCTTTTCTTTATCATGGCTGCCGTTGGGCTGCTCAAATCCACAGCCTGGCCCAGACAAGACAATTGCAGGTGCGGTTTTGGGGGCTGCTTGGGGCGCAGGAGCTGGTGCTGTAGTCGGCAACCAGATCATGCATGATGGTGAAGGGGTAGCCGTCGGTGCTGGACTCGGTCTGGTACAGGGAAGTTTGCAAGGTGCCGGATTTGATATCAACGAGAGCGCTCTTGAGAAACAAGAAGAAGCGTTAGAGTCTATTAAGGTGGCGAATGCAGCCAACCGTCACCGACTAGCAGATATTCAAGCCGACCTTGATTCACGCTCCTTTTCGAGTTACATCGGGGGAGTCTATCAAATTTTCTTTGATATTGATTCCACGAACATGCGAGCGGGAGCAGTATCAAATCTAGAGGTTATTGCCAACTCAATCCTTCAATCGCCCAGAACTATCAGTGTACATGTAATCGGTCACTCTGATGACTCTGGAACCCCAAGCTATAACGAGCGGCTATCAGAATCACGAGCTCGAAATGTAGCAGCATATTTTACTGCGAAGGGTTTCCCATCATCACTGGTGCATGTATCAAGTTTCGGAAGTAAGCGGCCGATTGCGAGTAATGAAACACCCGTAGGACGCCAATTAAATAGACGAGTAGATGTTCACGTTTCAGATAAGGAATCACAATGAGTCAGAGTCAAACAGCATATATTATCGACACCTGCCGCACTCCACGTGCGAAGAGAAAAGGGGCATTTCAGTCAGTTCATCCAATCGATTTAATGACTCATCCCCTCAATGGGATTACGCAGCGAAACGCTCTTTCGCCAGAGCTTATCGAAGACGTAATTCTCGGTTGCGTCACCCAGGTTGGGGAGCAAGGGTGGTGTGTTGCTCGAGCGTCCGTGTTAGGAGCTGGCTGGCCAATAACAGTACCAGGTACCACGATTAATCGACTCTGTGGCTCGGGCCAACAAGCAACCAATTTTGGCGCTTCAATGATACAATCAGGAAATGCTGACCTGATTATTTCAGGTGGCCTTGAGCATATGACTCGGGTTCCGATGTTCTCAGACCTCGGTGGAGAGGAAAGCCCAGCGCTCAAGAAACATCACGCGGATTTAGTCCAGCAGGGAGAATCCGCGGAGATTTTAGCGGAGGAATTCGGACTCTCAAGAGATGAGCTTGACCAATTTGCTTATCAATCACAAATGAAAGCAAAAGAGGCTGCTGCTGATAATAGATTTGCAAACAGTCTTATCGGTGTTCCATATCAGGACCTCGAAACAAACGAACACCTCACTCTCGAGCAGGACAACAATCCGCGCCCAACGACAACGCTCGAAGCACTTGCTGGATTAAAAACTGTCTTTAAAGAAAATGGCGTAATAACGGCTGGGAATGCCTCTGCCATAGTAGACGGCGCTGCTGCAATTCTTCTTTCAAGCGAAAGAGCAGTGAAGGAACATCAGCTAAAGCCACGTGCTCGAATCGTGAGTATGGCAGTTATTGGTTCACCACCGCGTATCATGCTTACCGGCCCAATCGAAGCCAGTCGCCAGGTCTTGGAGCGAGCGAATCTCTCCGTAAAAGACATCGACCTTTGGGAGATTAATGAAGCATTTGCTCCAGTTCCGCTCGTTACCATGCGGGAGCTGCAAATTGAGCAAGACCAGGTGAATGTCAGTGGTGGGGCAATCGCGCTTGGGCACCCTCTGGGAGCTACGGGTGCAATTCTCCTTGGAACGCTACTTGACGATCTTGAGCGAACCAATGGCCGCTATGGATGTTGCACGATGTGTATCGGTCTCGGCATGGGGATTGCTACCATTATAGAGAGACTCTGACGCGTTCGTCCTTCTAACAGGTCTTGCAATACGCCACTACGCACACATACCGAAGGGTCGACATCGAGAAAGACACTCTTTCTCTGGCGCCCTCATCTGGGCATTGATCTTCCAACCCGTTAGGATGTTATACTCTCCCTCAAGGAACCATCCATGATGAAAGCTTGAGGAGAGGCGTTGCATGTTTTCTTATTCCGTTGAAGATGCCGTTGAATGTTTTCAAAATGCCAAGAACATTAATGCGGCCATAAAAAAGATTATAAAATCCGATGCGGCAAAGGATCCGAGTACGCTTCGCTTCGTAAAAGCCTTCAAATCCGCGATTAAGTATCAAAAACAAGAAGCTCTCACCGCATTTCTAGAGAGCGCATTTGGAGAGTACGATCAACATTTATTTCTGGTCCTGAGAAACTCTTATTCCTCTCTTTTTGAACCAGTGATTGACGAGATTATTTCTGAATATGCAGATAGGTTTAATGAAACCTACGAAATTGATTATTCAACAAATACGATTAGCATTACTGTAGAGAACGAATTCAAAGATCTGGGACAAAAGGCAATTGAGCAACTCGTAGCAAAAATCAGCAATGCGGATCTCCCAGTGAATGGATTCATGAAAGAAGCGACTCTCTATGCGCTCTTCGAACCTCTGGTGCTTGAAGAGCTCGCCAAAAGAGTGTCCGTTGATTGACGATGAAAAATTAAAAAGGCGTCCCATGAATAATGATGAGAGCCCCTCAAGCCTTCCACTCATCACCTTCCTGCTCCTCCTTGCATGCATGACCGCTCTTTTTGTCTTGTACAAAAGACTTCAACAACTCTCCGATACCGTGATGCAGACTGAGGCAGACATTTCTCATCTTGTTTCTGAATTCTCAAATTTGCTGGATACCCTCGAGAACAAGAAAGGAAAAAATCAATTAGTCGCTCCTGCTGATCTTTCTGCGAACTCGTATGCTGATTATCAGCGAGAGCAGGAAGCCCGCGTAAAGATTATTCAAGGACTCAACAGTGGCATGTACCAACTGAGCACAACGATTGCCCTTATGGAAAGCGTCATTGAGCCTCCAATAGAACGAGACTTTACCATCTATCACATTCAAATGACGCTTCCTGCCAACGGCACGTCGTATCCGATACAGGTCGGTATCGCAACTTCCGGGTATTTGTCGGTTCCACGTCTGTATATCGACTACAATAGTGATGGTAGAGTTGATGTTGGTGCTTTACACCAACTTGTTGGATGGCTACCGCTACAGAAAATCTTTAGCCGCAGCGTGAACCCTGCAACCGCTCAACAGCTCTATAATATTTTTCTTCAACAACACGAAGAGGCTGCTTTTTCAAATATAGACACCATCAATAATTCGGGGAATAGGCTAGTACAAGAAATCTGGAATATCATCTCTTCCCATACGGACGACATACTTGGGTGGATCGAGGCTGATGGAAGAGAACAAATATCACAACCTGCCCTCGAGGAAGGAGCGAGATTCTAGGAATAGTATTTGATTAGATGCGATTACTCTTTACTGACATCATAGCATCACTTGCTGCCAAAACAGTATCACTTGCTACTCGCATACTCCCTGGTGCGATAATCCGTGCATCTTTTGAAGTAATCATTCGTATCGTTCTCATTTTTCAGCCGAAGCACTTACAGGTAGCGAGAACGAATCTTACGATAGTATTCCCTGATATGTCAGATCATGAGCAACGGAAGCTAATCAATCGGCATATTCAATATCTTGCCAATTTTCTCTATGAAGCATTTCGCCTTCCACAGATAACGGAAGATTGGGTTAATAAAAATATTGTCTTTCCAGAGGGCAAAGAAAACTTTCTGGCTGAAGCAAGCCCCAATGGAAGACTCTACCTCACAGGTCACCTTGGAGTCTTCGAATTGTTAGCACAAACTATGGCGCTTAAGGGATTCCCATTGCACTTTGTGGTGCGAAAGTTTCCTGGCCCACGTCTAGAGCAGTGGTGGAGGAGCATACGAGAGAAACATGGCAATCGAGTTATTGAGCGAAGTGGCGCATATCGAAAACTTCTACACGTGTTAAATCAAGGAGGACGCGCTGGACTCTTATTTGATCAGAATATCACTCTTTCGCGTGCAGTTTTCCCAAGATGGTTCTCACTGCCAGCAGCAACAACGAAAGCGGTAGGGTATTCCATTCTCAAGGCAAACCCTCGCGTTACCGTTCTTTCATTAGTGAGAAATACATCAGGACAGTATGAATTTCTCGTGAGTGATTGCCAGACTGACGCCATTAGAGATGATCCGTCCCTATCTCGAGAGGAAAAAATATTGGCAATTACTCAAAAAGTCACTGACCTCTTTACGCCCATGATTGAAGAATTCCCTGAGCAATGGTTCTGGTTCCATCGGAGATGGAAAACAAGGCCTGACGGCACAACATATCAATACTGATGTCTCATAGTACTTGTAATATGCTGAAATGATTAGATATCGACATATTGATATCTATCGATATAGTATGTTATACTCCAAGTATGGACATCGCAGGAATCTTAAAGGCATTAGCCGATGACTCTCGACTGAGGCTGCTTCACCTTCTTTCGAAGGGAAGTTTTAATGTGCAAGAGCTCACAAACACCCTTCATTTGAGCCAATCAACGGTTAGCCATCACTTAAAAATTCTGGAACAAGCAGGACTTGTAAGTCATCGAAAAGAAGGCTCGTGGGCCTTCTATACCATTAGCCCCTCTGATCAGTCCTCATTCGAAGGGCAACTCCTTGCGCTTACAACCGAGGCAATTACTCGTTCAGCAAAACTTACTGACTTACTTGAAGAAGATCGCCGCGCTATTCAACAAGTGCTTTC
This sequence comes from bacterium, assembly GCA_009926305.1. Taxonomy (NCBI): domain Bacteria; species bacterium. Next base: position 10,575 of record RFPC01000021.1, on the reverse strand, counting down.
AGCACGTCGCGATAAGGGTCGCCGCTATTTTGAAACCGTCGCACAGGACTGGAGCCAGATCCGTGACGAGGCTCAAGGAAAAGCTGACTATCTTCCGTATTTGAAAGATAGAATTTCGCCTTCATGCTCACTGCTGGAACTCGGATGTGGCTCAGGCACCGTTTTAAAGCAACTTGCTCCTCGCTCTGGAGAAACCTTCGGTGTTGACTATTCAAGTGCCATGATTGAGCAAGCACGAGAAAACCTGAAACACATTGAATCAGCCGTTGATCTACGACTTGGATACCTTGAGCATCTACCGATCGGAGATGAGACGATCGATTGTGCGATTGCGTGTATGGTCTTTCATCATATTGCTGAACCACTAGAGGCACTCAGAGATATTGCGCGAGTGCTTCGCCATGATGGAAAGCTCGTTGTCGTTGACCTCGTCGAACATGACAACGAGTATATGCGGGAGCGATACGCTGATCTTTGGCTCGGATTTAATACTGAGACATTCTCACGTTGGGGGGCTCAGCTCGGACTGGAAACTCAACACACTGAAGTGCTTGGAGCCGAGAAAGATGTTTTTGTAATTGAAATGACTAAACATGAAAAGGAATAAATCATGAATGCAAATGCGTTAGCAAAAAAATTAGCTGAAGGAGATGTCGACTACAAAGTCGCTGATATCTCTTTAGCAGAGTGGGGTCGAAAAGAGATTGAACTGGCAGAGACCGAGATGCCAGGGCTCATGGCGATTCGCGAGGAGTACAGAGATGCTAAGCCCTTAAAAGGAGCAAAGATCGCTGGATGTCTCCATATGACCATTCAGACAGCGGTGCTCATTGAAACTCTCATTGAGCTTGGTGCAGAAGTCCGCTGGTCAAGTTGTAATATTTACTCTACCCAAGACCATGCGGCTGCCGCGATCGCTGCAGCGGGAATACCTGTCTTTGCATGGAAAGGGGAGACAGAGGAGGAGTATGACTGGTGTATCGTTCAAACCCTCACGTTTTCTGATGGGAAGGGTCCGAACATGCTCCTGGATGACGGCGGAGACCTCACGATCATGGTCCACGAACAATTCCCGCAACTGATTGAAGAGATCAGAGGAGTATCTGAGGAGACTACTACTGGCGTCGCTAGACTGTACCAGATGGCGAAAAAAGGCACCCTGAAGATGCCAGCCTTTAACGTAAACGACTCTGTCACGAAGTCAAAGTTCGACAACTTATACGGATGCCGAGAATCACTTGCTGATGGTCTCAAGCGTGCTACTGATATCATGCTTGCAGGAAAAGTTGTCTGCGTTGCAGGGTATGGCGGTGTTGGAAAAGGATGTGCTCAGTCCATGAAAGGTTATGGCGCAAGAGTGCTCATTACTGAAATCGATCCAATTCTGGCGCTCCAAGCAGCAATGGAAGGATTTGAAGTCACTACTATGGAAGCAGCTGCTTCGGTGGCAGATATCTTTGTTACAGCAACAGGAAACTGCGATGTGGTAACTGGTGAGCACATGGTAGAGATGAAAAATGAGGCAATCCTTTGTAACATCGGTCACTTTGACAATGAAATTGATATGACGTGGCTGGAAAATACGAAGGGTGTCATCGAAACGAGTATCAAGCCACAGGTAGACAAATTCACACTACCAAATGGCCGTTCGATTATCGTGCTGGCTCGTGGCCGACTTGTGAACCTTGGATGTGCAACAGGCCATCCAAGTTTTGTCATGTCAGCTTCTTTCACGAACCAAGTAATTGCTCAGATTGAGCTCTTCACGAATCCAGATAAGTATGGAATAGACGTTCACATGCTTCCAAAAAAGTTGGATGAAAAAGTAGCGCGTCTACACCTTGATAAGCTTGGAGTAAGACTCACTGAGCTAACCAAGAAACAGGCTGACTACTTGGCAGTAAACAAGGAAGGTCCTTACAAGCCAGAACACTACCTCTACTAGTATTTTGGCAACACAGCGAAGAAGTCCCTCGTGGTATTCTTCGCTGTTCAGCAAACGAGCGGGGAAAGAGAGCTTCTTTTTCTCCGCTCGCTTTTATTTCGCAGCCGTCTCATGGCATGTTTCGCATAAAGTCAGCAATATGCGTAAACTTCTCATCAAGGAAGTCTCTGACCTCTTTATCCGCTATACACTCCTCCAAAGCACGTCGCATACACAACAGCCACTGATCGCGCTCGGATTCCCCTATCTGAAATGGCATATGACGCATGCGAAGCCGTGGATGCCCATATTTTTCAACGTACAGGGGTGGGCCACCACTCCAGCCAGACAAAAACAATACGAGCTTCTCTTCTGATTCGTCCAGCTCTTCTGGATGGAGCAATCGGATGCCCTCTGCTTCTGGTAGAGTATCCATCAGTTGATAGAAGGTTGTTACAAGCCTACGAATACCGGCTTCTTCCCCCATACGTTGGTAAAGATCAACTAGCGCCATACTCCTCACTGAAATAAACGTTCCGTATTTACAACATGAAATCACATGGAAGCGTTTCAGACTCCTGCAAAACAAAAAATATTAAGAGGCCTGATTACCCTCCGAAGTTTAACGAAATGAAGTTTAGCCCGATACAGTTTAGTGAAATACAACAGGATAGTGAAGATCAAACGATGGAATGGGTATCTCCCGAAACTTTCCTTCGGAGGTTCTAAAGGTATAACTCCCCTCCATCCTCCCAATAGGGTCACGAATAGTTGCAGTGCTGGTATACTCAAAGATATCTTCTCTTAAAATCATGGGCTGTTGACCGTAAATTCCTGGTGCAACCACCTCGGCCATATGCGTTCCACCAGAAAAGATCATCCAGTGTCTTTCCAGCAATTGAACGTCAACACCACTTCGATTTTCTATTGTAATAGTATATGAGAAGGCAAAGGTATCTTCTGACGGATTTGAATCCTCCGCTATGTATTCGGGAAAGACTGTGATACGCAGTCCCTCTGCTTCAAGAGAATAGTGCTCAGTTTCTAATATTCCCACACGATCGGAATAACACAGCATGGACAGGTGCGCTACCAGGAAATTAGGCAACCTCCAGCTAACTACCTGATATTAATCATATCTAACTATAAATATGTTAAAGCTTCGTCCCGAAAGCTCTTGGCAAATTTTGACTACGCCACTTCTTCTCTTCCGCTCTCCTCTGGTTCACGTGCAGAAAGCCGACCACGATTCGTCATCAAAATAGCAACCCACCGCAACTCCTCGCTGTGCTCAAGGAGAATCTTCACAATCATCGTCAACGGAACTGAAAGAAGCGCTCCCGCTGGTCCCCATAGCCATCCCCAGACAATTAACGAGAGAAAGACCACTAACGGCGAAAGGCCTAGTCTTGGCCCGAGAAGAATAGGCTCTAGAAAATTACTCACAACATTATTAACAATCAGATACGCTATGATAAGCGTTATCCCCATTGGTACTCCTCCGAGGAGAAACCCCAAAATAACTGCCGGAATCGCGGCAAAAATCGAGCCGACAAAAGGTATATAGTTCAACACGTATGCAATCAGGCCCCATAAGATCCAAAAATCAACGCCGACAAAGTAGTTGATTAACCCTACTGATATTCCTGTGATGAGGCTCGTTACCGTCTTTATAAGAATATATCGCTGTACATCCGTTGCTACCCCTTCAAATCGCTCAACCTGAAAGGCTTCTCCCATGGCATAGGCGAGTTTCTGGCGAAAATCCGTCGCCTCATACAGCATGAATATCATCATTACAAAAACAAGTACCGTTACAGAAACTGCCCCAAAAAGCCCACGGATGGTACTACTGACAACATCCACAACGGCAGCCGGCTCGATAGAGTCGACAATCATGCCTGTGGAATACTCCAGACCAAATTCACCAAGGTAATCATCCACCTTCTGAGAAAGTTCATCCAGACCTCCAGCATAACGAGGTACTGCAGAGCGAAACTCTTGAATTGAACCAAAGAAGAGATTCCCAACAAGCGCGAGTAACGTGATGATGATAATGGCAACGATCAAAACCGATAAAAACTTCGGGACCCCTTTGCGCGCTAAATAGTGAGTCGGCGGAGTTCCAAGCACTGCAAGAAAAAAAGAAAACAAGATTGGAATGAAGACTACTTGGGCGGCTTTCAAACCAGCGGCAACAACACACAGCGCTGCGAGCCCCACCAACAACTTCATCCCGGGAAAGCGGTGCTTAATCTCCTGAATCTCCATAGAGGGGAGAATGCCAGTAGACAGGCAGCCGCACAAGGCAGTACCGCTCGTTCTCTGCCGTTGCTAACGCCGAAGATGGCTTTGAAATGCTACAGAAACCTTTCGAGGGAGGCTGGCACCTCACAACCCTGCTTTTGTAACGCTTCGACAGCCTGATGACACCCATGCTCAACCGCTGAATGGATCATCTCAGCGAGCTCTACATGAACACCAGCTATCTCTGTTAAGAGTCCGAGCTGTTCCTCTGGAGTAATCCTTGGATCTAACGTTATAGATTTTAAGACTCGTATTGAGACTTCTCGAATGCGATCGGCATGAAATTTTACCTGATGGGACTGATTTTCTTGGAATGACACACTTACCTCCACGGGAATCCTTGCTTCCACACACTTACCTAGGAGTAGGAGTCGACCCCTCGAGCAAAAAACCTAAGATCTAAATATATTTACGAATTCATCGTAGCTGTAGAATGATACGAAGAGCAGAGGACACCTACTATCCTCAATTTCACTATCAGCTGCACTCTGCGTTCGGAAACTCTTGGCTACGAGCCTCATACTCATCCCGCTTTATCAACACAGTGTGCTGAAGCATTGTTTGGGGAGCCTGATAAACAATACACCACTCTCCGCTCAGAAGCAGAAGCGAAATCAATGGAGAATCTCCGTGCCAGAGCACGCTATTTGGCCTATAAAGACTCATCACTTCGCTCCAACCTCTCTTTCCTGCGAATGCTTTTCCTACCATTTCCCCAACATCTGCTGGGGTAACATTCGTTCTTCCATCGATAATTACCTTCTCAGAAGCCGTATTTGGATCACTGCTATAGTGATACATCATGTATCCTCCATAGCCGAACGTATGCAGTACTGGAGGAGAGATATTCTTCTCGACCATGAAGGAAACGGCCTCACTGGGAACGATGCTCGTTTCAAGCTTTGTAGCCATGCCCTGCTTCGCCAGAACGTAAATCAGACAAATGAGAATAAAGCCAACTCCCTCCAAGGGAAGATGCTTACTTCCAAACAAGGAGCGAAATTTTCCTACGGCTTCAGTGAGATTCCCAAAGCGAACATTTCGGATTTTCCCCTCCCCCCAAACCGACGCGATAACGGCAAAAATAAAAAGAATTGCATATGGAAGAAACTTCACGACCGCAAGTCCTCCAAGCAGTAAGCCTCCAGCAAGACAGGTTCGTGAAGGAGAGAACAGCTGAGGCCTTAAGAACAAGAGCATCCCAAGAAAAAATGCTCCTAAAAGCATGAAGCCTGTTGGATATTGAAGTATTGTCGCAGCTTGAAACTCGATGATCGAAGAATGCTCTAAAGGGTGATTCGTCTTCGATAGAAAAATGAGCCACTCACCTCCAAGATATGGAGTAATAAGTGTTCCCAGAAAACCAAACAAAACCAACCATGCGGTCAACGCAAGGTTCTTCCGCTCTAAGGTCCAAAAGATAATTACCGCAATCCCGATAATCGTCGTAATATGAATATTAGCCCAGAGGCTCATCACCAAGAAAATTCCGAGAGACGCGGGGAATAGGCGCCCTCGCCGGACTGCAACTTCGCAAAAATAAATGAGCCAGATTAAATATAGCCAGGTAAAACTTTGTGGGCGTAGCGTAAAATGACTCTGGCACCCTATTAAAGCAACGATCCCGAGGAGTAGGCCAAAAAACCAGTCTCTTGAGAGCTTCGCATAAACAAAACACAACGAGAGGCCAACTATTTGAATAAGAATTCCTTTCATCCAGAAGAGCCAGTCGATGCCTCCCTTCGACTCAGCCCAGGCAAACAAGACTTCGGTCATCCAAGAATATGCGGTAAAAGGTTGGCCCAACGCATAGAGATTCCAATGCTCCTGAACCGGCACTACTCCGTGCGCAAGTATCCATTTACCAATTGCAATGTGCCACCAGAGATCAGGGTCTAAAATGGGTTGAAGAACATAGAGTCCCGCAACAATTCCACAAAAAAGCCAAATCAAGGTTCGCACAGAGAACAATCTCCCATCACATATAACCGTTTAAGGATAGCTGCCTTTCACGGTCCTCGTATAGCCCCATATATTCATCAGAAAGCGTCGATTCAGGGCATGGAGCTCGGTTTTCCCCTTTTTTTGATTGATACTTGCAATCAAGAGACTTCAGGAACAAAATATTTAAGAAATCAGCCGCGATATGTTTATCGCAGGGCATGAGAGTCGCTTAGAAACCGTATGACACCTTCTAGAGTCAAACAGAAAGTTTTTAAAACCCTACAAGGGCTATCTCATAGCCTATCCTCAATCTTACTGGGTGGTGCGCTCATCTTTTCAACTCAAGCGTTTGCCTGCCCAAACATCCTGGAGTATATCGATACGAACTGCGATGGCTCCATTCGTTTTATGCTGACAGGTGACAGCATCGTAAGAGGCGTAGGTGATGAAGAAGGTCTGGGGTATCCAAAAAGACTCAAACAGCTAGTGGGTGACTCACACTTTAAAGCTCTCAACCTGGGTGTCCCGGGAACTACCCCGCGAGAGCTAAGAAGGTCTTTTATTCGGAATATTGATAAGGGTGGAAAAACGACGAGGCGAACTCGGGATATAGACTATACTCTCATTCAGGTGGGAACGAACAGCTACTGGACTGGAGATCAACCTTTTCAAGTTGTAATGCAAATTCATCGGCTGAAGAAATATATCGAACGAGCCCTCGAAGAACGCAATGGGACAAAACCCATCGTATTCACCGCGACTGTTCCAATGACCGAAAGAAGTTTCCAGAATCCTTTCCTCAGTGATCTCAATACCGAGCTTTTGCGGAAACAGGGGCTAAATGTGCTGGTGCGTTTTGATAAAATTCCCGTCGACAAACTGGCAATAAGAGACTCTCTTCACCCTGGCGCAGCTGGTTACAAGCGAATGGCGCGAAGGGCACGCAAAGGATTAGAAAAAGCTCAGCCAATTGCAGCAGAAATAGTAACGGACCAAGATTTTGATAATCTCTATGATGCGGCAGAAATTGGCATTTACTTTACGAACCCTACGCTTACAGATACGGATGAAGATGAGTTAAGCGATGGGGAAGAGGTTCTGATATATAAAACGAACCCACTGCTCTCAGACACCGATGGAGATGGGGCTAGTGATTATGCTGAAATTCAGAGCGGAACCGATCCCCTCATCCCTTAAGTGCTTTATTCTTTTCAGCTACACATAGCACGATGCGCAAGCTATTCATCCCGAAGCTCGTATTCCTCTAAGACTGCTTTGATTCTCTCTTCCGTATCCCCAACCGAGGGAACAAATGATTCCCCTGTAATACGCTCAAAGGCTGAAATATAGTGGAGTGAGAGTTCACGTACGTATTCATCGGGTAAATGAGGCGGGGTGCCCACCCCCATAAAGCCCTGTGCTATCAACCACTGTCTTACCGGTTCCTTGTCAAGCATTTCGGGAGAAGTATTCGATGACAGCGCGGATTCATACGTTGCTGAGACCCAATAACGAGAAGAATCTAATGTATGTACCTCATCAGCTAGTACTACTCGCCCATCTCGCAGACCAAATTCATATTTTGTGTCCACCAGTAGCAGTCCACGCTTAGCAACTTCATGCGTTGCATAATGAAAAAGCTCTAGCGCTCGCGTGCGCACCTCTTCCCATACCTTCTCGCTGACAATTCCCCGTTGAATAATTTCGATTTCACTAATTGGCTCATCATGCTCACCCTTTGGTGCTTTCGTTGATGGAGTAATCAGAGGCTCTGAAAGCTTTTCATAACAAGCAAGACCATCGGGCAACCTGATTCCACTCACTGCCCTTCCCTCCTGATAGTCGCGCCACGCACTGCCAGCAAGATATCCACGGACCACTACCTCGACAGGTAAAATATCAACATGGTGCACCACCATTACGTTTGGATCAGGGCAGGCAACAAGATGATTCTCAATAATTCCTTCTGTTTTCCTAAACCAGTAATCAGCCATCTGATTCAAGACCTGTCCTTTAAATGGAACTGCGCCAAGAACGACATCGAAACAACTAATACGGTCTGTTGTAATCAGGTATCGATATTTTCTTCCTCGATAGGCATCTCGGACCTTTCCCTCATAACGTCCTGAGAGAAAGTCTAGCTCCGTTCGCCTGAGTGGCAATTCAAACTGACTGTCTATCGCCTTGCCGTAGTCCATGTTTTCTCCTGCGATATTTCTTACTGTTACCAGAAAGCGCATCAACAATTCGTAAGTTTTTACGAATTGCTCTCTTCAAATACTTCGGCGGTGACCACAAACCAGGGCGCCCAGCAATCACTCCCGCTTTTTGCAGAAGCAGTTGCGCTTGTTGAAGGCGTTCGTCCCCGTTGGAAGGAGTTTGGGAGAGAAGCAACGCAACCGCTTTGTTATTAAAAATGGCAGCTCGAAGCTCAGGATGAGCGTATGGCTCAAGATATGCTGCCGCCTGGGTATAGCCTTGAAGAGCTCGCTTCCACGAGCCCTTTTTCTGAAGCTCGTAACCTTCCTTCAACCTGATGTTTGAAAGCTTTAGCCATGGGAATGCGAGATGAGAGCGCGCATCCCAATGGCTGATGTGATTTGAGGTCTTCATCAGAAGTGCTTTTAACTCTTTTTCATTTTCAGAATCTTTCTCTAACAACAAAATTTCTAGAATTCGTGCGATAAAAAGACCAGTTTGCTGCACCGGCTTTATGGAAAGTTCTACTCCCTGTATATTCTCAACAACCGCAAGCTCCATCGCCTGATTCGATGATTGTAAGCGATAGCGCTTTAGCGGGGGCTTCTTTTTCTCAAAAGAGACTCTAATCTGCTCTTTGTTCCCCCAAATAACCGCAGATGAGTGGGGGAAAATGTCTCGAAGCTCTGCCTCTGAGTGAACAACTCGAAAGTAGCGCAGCAAACTGTTTTTTACACGTTCAGAGCTAAATCGAGTGATCTGCTCGCGTAACTGAAGCAAATGGGCTTCGCTTGAGTCATTCTCTAGCTGCGAAAGAAGCACCCCTCTACTCTCAGGTCCTACGGACAAAGAAAATACAAAGCGTACTCCAAAGAACATTACTGGCAGGCTTGTAAGCAGAGCCACTACCATCCACTTTTTCTGCTTAAGGAAGACATAGGGAACGGCGGCCAAAACGAGTGGAAACACAAGATAATGCCGCTCTGAGAGAGAAAGATTCTGAAGCTCAAGCAAAAAGAAGAGAAGCACTGGCACTGCCAGAACTATCCACTGTCTATGCCACAATCTTATCACCGAACTTACACTCCATAAGGTGTAGAAAGCACATCTCGCTTTCCGCCGAAAGTAACTCGCCAAACTCGGCCTCACTAACAGTCATATAGTGAATTCCCTGCCGCTGCAAAACTTCTGGCAGGTAACGGTCGCGCTCTACCTCTCGAATGTCAACTGTCTCAGTAAAATCTGAGCGAAACTCTACCACGAGACGAGGCTCATCTTCATTATTTACTAACGTAAAAAGACATCGAAAACCCTCTGCCCAATCTCTGTATCCAGGGTTTGTCTCGGGGCAAAGCTCTGGAAGGTTGCCACTGCATACAAATGATATTCTCGCCTGAGGCACTATTCGCTCTCGCCCAAACACCCTCATCAGGATGCGATAGAGCTGTGCCTCTCGTAGGTCTATCGCATCTGACATACCGCTTCCTATCCTCCTTCTTACTGCCCCTTTCTCTCCTACTCTAGCGAGCTGGAGGAAATCAGACAAACCTCCATCAATCTCTATAAGAAATCCTAAGAATCAGGTACCCTTCTTATATGGCAAAGAGAGAAATTCGTATCTATCCTGATGATGTCCTGAGACAAGAAACGATTCACGTTACCGAGTTTGCGAAAGGATTACACACGCTACTCGATGATATGAAAGAGACGATGTATAGCGCTCATGGCATTGGGCTTGCAGCGCCACAAATCGGCGAGCTTTTAAGAGTCACCGTCATAGATGTATCAGAAGATGGAGATGATCCGTTAGAATTTATTAATCCGATCATTACAACCAAGGATGGGACAGTCCCATCAGAAGAAGGCTGCCTCAGTATCCCAGACTTTCGAGAAACGATAACACGAGCCGAATGTGTTACCGTTGACGCACAAAACCGGCATGGTGAATCGTTTCAAGTTGAAGCTGATGGCCTACTTGCAATCTGTCTCCAACATGAAATTGATCATCTAGACGGAGTGCTGTTCATTGATCACTTGAGCAGACTGAAGAGAGAAATTTTCAAGAAAAAGTGGGGAAAACGTCTGTAAGAATCCAAGGCGTAACTCCAAGCCCTTCTGAAGGAGTGGGAACGTGTCATACAAGGTCATCTACTTCGTGACGCCACAATTTGCAGTGCCGCCACTCGAAGCACTCGTTGAAG
>RFPC01000020.1 GCA_009926305.1 bacterium | reverse complement strand
AAGGCTCAACTCGGTACGTGCTACATAGCGTCTCACGGTATGCGTGAGTTCTTGCCGAAGAGCCAAAAGGCGACAGGGGTGATAAGCAGGTTCAAGATGGTCCCAGTAAATAAGCCACTAAAGATAACAACTGCCACCGGGTATAAAATTTCCTTCCCCGGCGCTTCTGCCCCAAGCAAGATGGGAGTAAGGGCTAAAATAGCAGTTAAAGCGGTCATAAGCACAGGAACGAGCCTCTCTGAAGCGCCTCGATAAATCATCTGCAGGGTAAAGTTCTCCCCCTCTTCTGACATGAGGTGCAAATAGTGATCTATCATCATGATTCCATTTCTCGTGGCGATTCCAGTTAACGTAATAAACCCAACCAGAGACGCAATAGAAAGTACGCCACCACTTACATACACACCAAGAATTCCCCCAATAAATGAAAACGGGACCGCTAACATTACCTGTAAAGTCAGATTTAAACTTCGATAATGAAAATAAAGAACAAGAAAAATACTGGCTAAAGCCAGTGCCCCCAACACATAGATAAGGGAAGATGCACGCACCTGACTTTCAAACTGACCACCATAAGAGATGAAATATCCCTCCGGCAGGGGCATGTTTTGACTCACACGAAGCTGAATTTCCTCCACCGCCGATACTATATCCCTATTCGCAATGTTGGCAGATACAACTATGCGTCGTGAAGTATTCTCCCTAGCAATTGTATTCGGGCCGCGAGCTCGCTCTATGTTGGCTACTGCCTCCAGTGGCACATACTGACCATTATTGAGAATAATCGGTAGTTGCTTCAAGGTCTCTGCATTTTTGCGAAGCACATCGTCAACCCTCAGAACTACATCATAGTTGCGTTGCTCCTCAATTACTCTCGTTACAACCCGTCCCTTGAGCGCAGTTTCGACTATCTCAGCCACCTGCTGTACAGTAAGGCCCAACAGCGCAGCCTGTTCCCGATCAATCCTAATATGAACCTGAGGAACAAGAACCTGTTGCTCTACATATAAATCGACTACTCCCTCTACAGAACTTGCTAATCGACGCACTTCCTCGGCTAGTGCTCGTAGCTCGGCTAGGTCAGCCCCGAATATCTTTATGGCAAGTTGCGACCGGACCCCAGAAACTAAATGGTCAATACGGTGCGAGATAGGTTGCCCTACGCTCACTGATGCGCCTGTAAGAGTAGCGAGCTTGGTGCGAATATCAGCCATTATATCATCTTGTGATCTCTCAGAAGCACTAAACTCGCCCTCAATCTCTATGGCATGCACTCCTTGCGCATGTTCATCATTCTCGGCTCTCCCAACTCTTCTTCCCGTAAGTTCAATCTCTGGAAGTTGTAAGAGCAACTGCTCTGCTTTCTTTGCGACACGATTGGACTCCGATAGAGATGTCCCCGGTGACAATAGTACGGATACAGTGAATGCACCCTCATTAAATGGCGGTAAGAACTCTTTACCAAATTGACTGCCGGTGAAGATTGCTCCTGTCATGCAGAACAACAGAAAGCTGAAAGCTAACGTTTTCCACCGAAACACGAGATCCAGTCCTCGTCTGTGTAGCCGTTTCAGCGACCTGACGAGAGTGCTCTCTTGGTTGTCAGTAAGTTGGCTCATGCGCGGGAACAAAAATGAAGCCAGTACAGGCGTAACTGTTAGCGCAACAAGTAGTGAGCCTAAAATGGAGGTAACATAAGCATAACCAATTGGCCTGAATAATCTGCCCTCTATGCCCGTAAGCGCAAATAGTGGAATAAACACCAGAACTACAATGAGAGTTGCAAAAACTATCGAATTTCTTATCTCCTTCGAGGCTTCAAATACCACGCTTAGGGCTGGTTTGGGGTTTGGGAGAGAGCGATTCTCTCGTAGCCGACGGAAGATGTTTTCAACATCAACAATGGCATCGTCCACCAGTTCACCAATAGCTATTGCTAAACCTCCTAAGGTCATCGTGTTAATCGAAAGGTCAAAAAATCGAAAGAAGATAAGTGAACAGGTTATCGAAAGAGGGATTGCTACCAGCGTTACTATGGTCGTTCTGAAATTTAGCAGGAAAAGAAAAAGCACTATGCTGACGAGAATAGCGCCATCGCGCAGAACCTCTTTTACATTCTCAATAGCCCTGCTTATGAAACGGCTCTGTCTAAAAATATTTGGATGGAGGCTGACTCCTTCTGGGAGTCCCGCTTTTAAAGAGTGTAGCTCTCGTTCAATTTGCGCTGTAAGAGCAACAGTATCTGCATCTGGTTGTTTCTGCACCGTAAGAATTACTGCTGATTGAGCATTTACCCCCGCATCTCCGCGCTTAGCCAGCGGACCTTGCACTCGCACTTCCGCTAAATGCTTCACTTGTACCAGTGCGGAGGACTCATGCTCAGCTCTACTTACAAGCGAACGCTCTATGTCGGCCTTACTCTCAAATCTTCCAAGAGCCCTGGTGAGTTGCTCCTCGTAAGGGCCTATAAGATAGCCTCCAGAGGCATTTACATTTGCCTCCGCGAGTGAATCTTTTACCTCTGAAAGAGCTATCTGATGGCTAATAAGCTTCTCGGAGTCAACAACCACATGATACTCCTTCTTATGCCCACCAATGACCGTGACCTGTGAAACTCCACTGATGGACAGTAAACGAGGTCGCACCGTCCACTCAGCAAAATCTCTGAGTTTCATCATCGATTCAGCATTGAAAGGCTCATCGCTCGTGAGCCCAATGAGCATAATCTCTCCCATGATTGAAGACACCGGACCGAGCATGGGAGTTACTTCTTGGGGAAGTTGTACAGCGGCTTGTTGCAGCTTTTCCGTTACAATCTGTCGTGCAAGATAAACATCAGACTCCCAGTCAAAGTCAGCCCAGACAAGAGATAGTCCAGGGATTGACGCAGAGCGAACTCGGTGAACTCCAGGAGCTCCGTTCAGTACCGACTCTATGGGAAAACTAATCTGTGTCTCGACCTCCTCTGGCGCATAGCCTGGTGCTTCAGTGAGAATGCTAACAACAGGACGGTTTAGGTTTGGCAAAACATCTATGGGAAGTGTCGAGAAAGAGAAGAATCCATACCAGCTCAGTAAAAGCGCGATCACACATACGGTGATGCGATTATTAAGGCTGAGTTGGATGATACGATCAATCATAGGATGTCTATTTCAAGCCCGAAAGTTTTTTAGTGTTGATGATCCTCATGATCGTGATGGTCATGTGCTTCATCATGAGAATGTCGGTGACTATCGTGCGAATGCTGGTCAGTATCTTCGTCCGCAGAGCTACGTTCTTCAGCATGGCTATGTTCATCCTCGTGGCTATGCGTATGGGTAGCTTCATGGTGAGAGGCCTCATGGTGATGACCGGTATGCTCTGTATCTGACTGAGCATACTGTAGCTGATAGTGCCCACGGGTGACTACCATATCGCCTGGCGACAAACCCTCTAGTACCTCCATGTCATCGCCATAGCTCTCCCCAAGTCGAACAAAGACACGTTCATAAGCTCCGTTATTTTTGAGGTAAACGAAGGTCTTCTCAAACTTACCAAGCACAGCTACTTCTGGCACAGTCAGCTTTAATTGTTGCGCGCCAAACGCCAGATGAATCTCGCCCGTCATGCCTGGTTTCAGCTCGCCGTCTTGATTGACCAGGCGAGCGTGAACATGACCCACCGGTGGATTGCCCTTGAGGGTGGCATCAACAGTTTCTATCTGACACGCAAAGTGCTTACCAGGAAATCTCTTGGTATGGACCTCACATGAGTGGCTTGTTTTTATTTTGTTCGCATTGCTTAAGTCGAATAAATCGCCCTCGAAAAGAACAACTTCAAGGTCGTTAACAGTCAGTAAGTTCTCTGTAGGCTCAAAAATATGGCCAGGAGAAACGTTTAAATCAGTAACATATCCACCTTGCTTTGCCTTCAAAACCAAGGGAGTGCTTCCTACCTGCAGGGGGATTACTCTAACCAGCTCTTCATTACGGGCGACAAAGCTGCCGGGTAAAACAAAGATCTTTTCTACCTTGCCCGAGAATGGTGCTGTAATCTGCTCTACCCGCCTAGGGTCCGCAGTTATGCGACCATACAAGGTGTGAATTGGAGCTATGGGCCTTGGAGTAATTGTCTCGGTTTTGATCTCAAGATTTTCCTCTGCTTCAGCAGAAAGACTTATAACTTTGCCTCCTCCGGCGGATTGAAAGGCGTTCGAGATGTGCGACCCGTCCGGTCCGTGAGCATGTCCATCCCCAGCGTTCGCGTTTAGTGGAGTAAGGAGAAGACAAGCAACGGCAAGATACATTTTCTTCATACCGATATATCCTTAAAAGTAAGACCATCCTGTTAAAACAAATACCTCTAATTGCATAGCCAGAACCTCGCTCCATAAAGCGGTCGAATCATCTAGTCCTTCATGATAATCACTTTTCGCTTCCCATAGCTCAAGCACGGTTAACTGCCCATTGTTAAAGAGTGATTCTGAACTATCGAGAGCCTCTTTGAGTTTTGGAACGACCTCTTCTTGAAAAACCTTAGCTTGTTGTAGCTTCGCAGAGGCCCCATGGAGGAAAAGCCTGAACTCGTCTCTAAACTCATGACTCTTTAAGTAGTTCAGCCTGTCGTTCGTTGCACTGGCTTGTGAACTGCTCCGGTATCGCTCGGCACGGTTTCCCTGAAATAGGGGGAGATTCATAGAGAATCCTATTCCTAGAAAGTTATCCCCATCCTCATTCTTGGAGTATGCAACTTGAGGTTGTAGACTCAAATAGCGGTCTTTTTGGGCGAGATTCTCTTGAGAGCGGTGGAGCTGTTGTTTTGCAGATAGTCTTTTTAAAACGCTCATATCACTCTGCTCAATTTCATTCCATAGGAACGCAAACCCCGGAAGTTCATTAAGCTCAATCTTAGCAAGCGGTCTATGAGGCAGGCTTTTGCCAGTCAGTCTTGTGATGTTCGCTTGCGCTATGGAGACTTCATGTTCTAGGCCGAGCAGTTTTGCTTTTATCTTGGCCAGAGTGGCTTGTGCTATCTTTTTTTGTGGGACGGAGAATCGTCCGCTATTAGCTGAGGATGAGAGTAGGCGTACTACTTTTTGTCCCCATCTACTCTGCTCTTTTAGATGTTGCTCTTCAATCTGTAGTCTCCAAAGAGTATCATAAGCCAGAGCCAGTTTCGTGATAAAATTTTGAACAGCGAACTTGTTTTCTCGCGAAGCAACGATGCGGAGCAGCCTGCTAACATCCCCTCTTACGCCAAAGTCGCTAAGCCTGATTGGCTGGGTGAGCGAAACTTGAATCTGTTTTTCTGGTCCACCGATTTCGTCTGAGGTGGGAAGTCCCATCGAAGCTTGGAGCTGAGGATCTTGTAAACTTTCAACCTCCATTGCTTGAGCAATCTCTTTGTCCAGTTCAAGCCCCAGCTCTCTCAGTAGCGGGCTGTTGCCGAGAGCGTGAAGTTTGACATCCTTAAAGGTTATGAAGCCCGCTTGCTCAGCCGTTAGGCTAAGCGGAATAGCAGCTGATATGAGGAGTGTTGTAACAAAGAGTAGGGGATGAACGAGTTTTTTTGACATCATTGTAAAAACGTAGCGTTGTAATTGCTCTTACTCATAGAAAGCGGTGCGCTTGAACCTCCTCCAAACTCTAGCGCGATGACAGGCGTTCTGAAAGTAAGTAGGAGAGTTTTTGGTGAGGGGGCTCTTTGGTCCATGTAAGGCCCGCTATTTACGGGGCCTCATTTCTTGTCGGTACGCTACAATTCCATTTCAACTTATGGTATGACCAGAGCGGGACGGTTTCGGATTTTTTAAGCAGGAGAAGAGCCATGAGCACTGAGAATCATCAAGCTCCACCAAAGGGGGGATGGCACTGGTCGGAGCAACTCGCCGAGAAGGTGCTTAAAGTCTTTCCAGGGCGTGATACATACGTCGGAGCAGCAGGCATTAGCCCCTCTGGCCATGTCCATATCGGGAACTTTCGAGACATTGCTACTACTGGAATGGTGCTCAAAGCACTTCAAGCTATGGGGAATAATGTTTTGTTTCTTTTGTCCTGGGATGATTTTGATGTTTTTCGGAAAGTCCCAGCAGGAGTCCCGCAGACATTCTCTGAATTCCTAGGAAAGCCGCTTTGCGATGTTCCTGATCCTGAGGACAAGCTCGAGTCGTATGCGAAAAGGCATCAGCTTCGCTTCGAAGAGTCTTTGCAGGACCTGGGAGTTGAACTCGAATATCGGTATCAGCATAAGCTGTACAGGGCTGGTACGTACGATGATGCAATCCTTTACTGCTTAAGAAATCGTAGGGAGATAGCTGAGATCATGGCTCAGTTTAGAACTCAGGGGATGACGGAGCAGGAGCGAGAGCAATATTATCCGATTACGGTCTATTCAAGCTTTAATGGAAAGAGCAATACCGAAGTTCTTAGCTTTGATGGAGAGTGCTCCATTGAATACCGATGTAAAGATACGGGGAATCAGGAAACAATCGATATTACAAAAACTCATATTGTAAAACTTCCCTGGAAATCTGACTGGGCTATGCGTTGGAAGCACGAGCAAGTAGCCTTTGAGCCCGCGGGGAAAGACCACCATTCTCAGAATGGAAGCTTTGACACCTCATCGGCAATCTCTCGGGCTATTTTCAAGAGTGAGCCGCCTGTATCAACTATCTATGAGTTCATCGGAATTCGTGGTGGAGCAGGCAAGATGTCTGGCTCGAGCGGAAATACCGTTTCTCCGGCGGACTTGTTAGACCTTTATGATCCACGGCTGCTCATGTGGCTCTTTAGCCGTTCCCGACCTCAACAGGTTTTTGACTTTGCATTCGATTCTGAGATTTTTCGTCAGTATGATGAATTCGACAGAGAGCTTGCTCGTATCCGAAGTGGAAGCAAGAAAATAAACCATTCTCAACAACGAGCTGTTGAGATTGCAGGTGAGCTTGCTACCTCTTCAGACCCGATAGAGGAAAACCCAATTCCTTTCCGACAAGCAGTCTCGTTTGGCCAAATCGTACAGTTTCAAGCCGATAAGATGATGCATATTTTAGAGGCTATGGGTCAGAGCTATGGGCGAGATGGAGTAGTGCGGAGGATGCAATATGCTCAAAAATGGCTTTCACTCAATCCTCATGAACGGATTCAACTTCTCGAGGCTCCAAATAGTGACTTTGTGAATGAGATGACTTCAGAGCGGGTCGAGCATATCACTGCGCTCTATGAGCTGCTTGAGCGTGACGCCTCGAGCGCAGAGCCGATGAGTATTAATGAGCTGAATGACGCAGTATATGCCATACCGAAACGTGCAGATGCATCGATGGAAGAGAATAAGCCGCGTCAAAAAGCGTTCTTTCGAGATATTTATAATCTTCTGATTGCTGATGATACTGGCCCACGACTTTCCACCTTTCTCTGGGCTCTTGATCGAAATGTCGTACTGAAGCTTCTTCAAGCGGCAGTGCCTTCAGCGTAATCACGATAAGCTGGCAGGATAGTATTCCTTCTCTGTAGAGACTGCTTCCCAGAAAAGAAGTGCGTCGGACGGATACTGATGTCGGTGCTCAGAACGTATGAGATTCGTAAAAAGAAGACAGGTCATGCGCGGTGCGCGAAACGCGAAGAGAGCAAAATGCGAATAGCAAAAATGTGGCTCTATGATAGCAAGGGAGTACAGGAGTTCTATTCGAAAAAAAGAAAGATGGCGCACCCTGAGAGATTCGAACTCCCGACACCTTGGTTCGAAGCCAAGTGCTCTATCCAACTGAGCTAAGGGTGCCCATTGGGAGAAAACTAAACCGATAGACTCGGGTTTCCCCCTCTTCCAAGAGTCAAATAAGTATCAGAAATGAAAGCCTGAGCCAAGTGGACTCATTTCTTCTTGAAGTGCCGGAATATACAAGGCTCAATCTCCTCCTTGGACACCAGCTCAAAGGTGTCCTCAAATGGGGGGAAATAGGCATCTCCTTCGTGTCGCCCCTTTATTAGAGTAATGTGGGCCTCGTCCCAGAGGGGCATTGTCTGTTCGTACAGGTGAGATCCTCCAATGACCCATAGCTCGTCGGATGGAAGTGAGATTTCTCCGCTCTTACACTTTTCTAAAAACTCTATTGGATCAGAGATGAAGTGAAGAGACTCTCGTTCTTGATATTTTTCGGGACTTCTCGTAACTACAATATTTAACCGCTTGGGAAGCGGCTTGGAGTTAAGCGGAGTGGATTCAAAGGTCTTTCTGCCCATCAACACGGAGTGCCCTTTCGTCAGACGCATAAAATATCTCATATCTTCTGGGATATCCCAGGGGAGGGAGTTCTTAATTCCGATAACTCGCCCCTCATCCATAGCCGCTATGGCTTTAATTTTCATAAGAAGCTCCTCTTTTGTTTCGTACGTTATCAGGTGTAGTACGGCACATTCCCATCTTTTTTTGGCTAACATGGGAGTGAAAGTCTGCGTTACCATGGATGGTAGCTGCCCATTGAAAGCTTCAGCAAGGGGAAAGAGGTAAAAATCGGTGGTTTGCTTGACCCTATGAGATTGTGAGGAGTCTGCTATTGAGGTCCGTCATCGGGATGTATCCCATGTAGTCTAAGGTATCGATCATCGTAACTGGAGAATCTCAGCTCTTTACGCTTAGTCCATTTGAATAATCAGAAGGGGTAAAAACCTGTGTTCCAACAGGTTTTCGATGTTCATTTTTGCCATGAATGCCGTGTATCGTAGACAGGCTTCTCATCTGTGAGCCATTAGTATAGTCTTGTGCCGTTAGTTGAGAGGGGGCGAAATATGTGTGGTATCGTCGGTTATATTGGAGATACGCCTGCGTTGGATGTGATCTTAAGTGGGCTACAACGGCTTGAATATCGCGGCTATGACTCGGCAGGAGTTGCTATCGCTGAGGATGGAGACGTTTTCATTGCTCGTGCCCGCGGCAAATTGCAGGCTTTAAGAGATAATCTCGCCGACGAATCACGCGGAAAGAAAGGAACTCTCGGTATCGGGCATACTCGTTGGGCAACACACGGCAAACCCTCGGAGCACAATGCTCACCCCCATAGAGCTGGGCGCGTGAGTCTGATTCACAATGGAATAATCGAGAACTACCTTGAGTTGCGTGCAGAGCTCGCAGCTGAGGGGGCAACCTTTGCTTCTGAGACTGATACTGAGATTGCGGCAAAGCTGTTTGAGAAAGAACTAAAGGGCAAAGAGCCATTTGAAGCACTGCAAACAGCATGTAAGAAGTTACGCGGGAGCTATGCATTTTTGGCGATCGATCAAGAACATCCTGACCGGATCTTTGTTGCGAAAAATGCGACTCCGATAGTTATCGGACTTGGTGACGGAGAAGTATTTATTGCCAGTGATATCCCCGCGATTCTTCCATTTACGAAAAAAGTAATTGTCCTTGAAGATGGAGACCTTGCTGAAGTCTCGCTTGGAAATATACGGATTGAACACGAAGGTCTGCCTGTTGAGCGTGCGATAGAAGAAGTCTCATGGGATGCAGAAACTGCTCAAAAAGGTGGATACAAGCATTTCATGTTGAAGGAAATTCACGAGCAGCCTGGCGTGTTGGGCGAGACGTTTCGAGGGCGTCTTAATCTTGATGAAGGCTCGATTTTTCTATCAGATCTTGAATTTAATGAAGACTATGTACAAGCAATTGAACGTATTACTTTGGTGGCCTGTGGAACGGC
The DNA here is from genome assembly GCA_009926305.1 of bacterium. Taxonomy (NCBI): domain Bacteria; species bacterium. Next base: position 27,046 of record RFPC01000020.1, on the reverse strand, counting down.
ATGGCATGCTTGTCTCGTTGCCAAGTTTTTTATCGAAGCGCTGGCAAAAATTCCGTGCGATGTGGACTATGCTTCAGAGTTCCGCTATCGCGAACCAATTTTGAGCTCGACATCTCTTGTCGGAGTTGTTAGTCAGTCGGGTGAAACAGCAGATACGCTAGCGGCACTAGAGCTTGCAAAGCAACACTGCGAAACCTTTGCGATTTGTAATGTGTTGGGGTCCTCGATTGCACGGAAGGCAGACCATGTGCTGTTTACTCATGCTGGACCAGAGATTAGTGTTGCTTCCACGAAGGCGTTCACAACGCAGTTAGTTTCAGCTCTCTTGTTTGCGACGTTTCTTGGCCAAAAGAAAGGAGTCGTCTCTTCGGAAAGAGTAAAGGAGATTGCCCAAGCGCTTATTGAACTTCCATCAACGATGCGTGAAGCCCTAGCCCTTGAGCCCCAGCTTGAGGAGGTTGCCAAAGAATTCTACACGGCTTCTGATTTCTTATATCTCGGAAGGGGGTCGTGCTATCCCGTAGCGCTTGAGGGAGCTTTAAAGCTTAAGGAAATATCTTACATACATGCAGAAGGTTACCCAGCGGGTGAGATGAAGCATGGTCCAATTGCCTTGATTGATAAGGACCTTCCGGTAGTGATTACGTTGCAAAGAGCTGCCCAACAGTTTGATAAGACATTGTCAAACTTACGTGAAGTCCAATCACGGGATGGACGCATCATTGCTGTAACTGATTCAGATAGAGCGGATGATCTTCGGGAGGTGTGCGAAAGGGTAATTGAAATTCCTTTTCTTCATGATCTGCTGAGCCCAGTGCTGCTTACCATTCCTTTGCAGCTCATTGCGTACTATATCGCCGAGTTGAACGGAACAGATGTGGATCTCCCGCGGAACCTCGCGAAAAGTGTGACTGTGGAGTAGTGCTGTGGAGTAGTGCTGTGGAGCAGCACTATGGAGTAGCACTGTAGAGCAACTTATGTTTCTGCTTTTTGATACACTCGTATCAGTGCTGCTAGGTGGAATCGAGATTGAGTGTTTCGTAGGGATGAAATAACCAACCAAAGCTTCTTTAATCCAGCTTGATTTCGTGATAGGCATAAAGGCGTGGTTTGCCACGGTTCGCTATGAGGAAGTGATGCCGTTAGGTGGTGATACTTTCAGTATTTTATTGGAGAGAACATGACGGAAGAAAATAAATGCCCAGTAATGGGAGGTATTCGACGACATACAGAGGCTGGTGCGTTATCAAATAAAGACTGGTGGCCTGAACAACTGAATCTTCAAATACTGAATCAAAATTCTCGACAGTCTAATCCAATGGCACCTGAATTTAACTATGGAGAAGAGTTTCTTAAAGTAAACCTCGAAGAGCTTCGGGCCGATGTTGAGCAAGTGATGAAAACCTCTCAAAGCTGGTGGCCTGCTGATTACGGTCACTATGGACCACTCTTTATTCGTATGGCTTGGCACAGTGCTGGAACATACAGAATCGGTGATGGTCGCGGAGGGGCATGCTCAGGCACACTACGGTTTGCTCCTCTTGGAAGCTGGCCAGATAATGCAAACCTCGATAAAGCACGCAGACTTCTTTGGCCGGTAAAGCAAAAATACGGACAGAAAATATCATGGGCAGACCTCATGATCTTTGCAGGCAACTGCGCTTTGGAATCAATGGGTTTTAAAACGTTGGGCTTTTCTGGAGGCAGGGAAGATGTTTGGGAGCCAGAAGGAGATACGTATTGGGGGCCTGAGACAGAGTGGCTCGGAGATAAGCGATACTCAGGTGAGCGCGAGTTGGAGAACCCGCTAGCCGCGGTACAAATGGGTCTGATATACGTGAACCCTGAAGGACCAAACGGTGAGCCCGATCCTGTGGCTGCAGCTCGGGATATCCGTGAGACGTTTGCCAGAATGGCGATGAATGATGAAGAAACAGTGGCCTTGATTGCTGGTGGTCATACGTTCGGAAAATGTCACGGAGCAGCAGACGCCGGGAAGTATGTAGGGGTCGAGCCTGAGGGGGCTCCGATAGAGCAGCAGGGCCTTGGATGGAAAAACTCCTTTGAAAGCGGAAACGGAGCAGCAACCATTACCAGTGGAATAGAAGGAGCTTGGACGAATGAGCCGGCCAAGTGGGATAACAACTACTTTGAAAACCTTTTTGAGTACGACTGGGAAGTGGGAAAGGGCCCAGGTGGTGCGTGGCAGTGGAAGCCTAAAGATGGTGCTGCAAAAGATGCGGTTCCAGATGCTCACGATGCATCAAAGCGACATGCGCCGATGATGTTAACAACTGACGTGGCATTGCGGATGGATCCAGCGTACGAACCGATATCCAGACGATTTTACGAGAATCCTGCGGAGTTTGGATTAGCGTTTGCGAAAGCATGGTATAAGTTGACGCATCGTGACATGGGGCCAGTTTCAAGGTGCCTTGGAACTCTGGTGCCTTCAGAACCACAGATTTGGCAGGATCCAGTGCCTGCCCTCGATCATGAGTTGGTTGGTGAGCAGGATATTGAGACATTGAAGGAGAAGTTGCTGGCATCAGGTCTTTCGATTTCAACTTTGGTTGCAACTGCATGGGGATCTGCATCAACGTTTCGAGGAACTGATAAGCGTGGTGGTGCCAATGGAGCGAGGATTCGACTTAATCCACAGCGCTCCTGGGAGGTAAATGAGCCAGCAGAGCTTGAGAAGGCTTTGAAGGCCATAGCGGATATTCAAGAGGACTTTAATTCGAGTCAGTCCGGGAATAAGCGTATCTCAGCGGCGGATTTGATTGTGCTTGGTGGATGCGCGGCTGTTGAAGCAGCAGCTAAAAAAGCTGGATATGATGTCAGGGTTCCTTTCACACCAGGCCGAACCGATGCCTTGCAAGAGCAGACGGATGTAGATTCATTCGCAGTTCTTGAGCCAAAAAGTGATGGCTTTAGAAACTTTATTGGGAAGGAGAGTGTTGGGATTCCAGCGGAAGAGCAGTTGCTTGAGAAAGCATGTCTTCTAACGCTTACCGCTCCTCAGATGACGGTGCTCGTTGGAGGGATGCGGGTCTTAAATGCGAATGTTGGAAATTCTCCACTTGGTGTTTTTACCGAACGGAAAGAAGTTCTCTCGAATGACTTTTTCGTTCACCTGCTTGATAACAATCTTGAGTGGGAAAAATCAGCAAAATGCAGTCACTTCTATGAAGGAAGAGATCGTGCCAGTGGGGAAGTGAAGTGGACAGGTACGGCATGCGACCTTGTATTCGGTTCGAACTCTCAACTCAGAGCTCTTGCTGAAGTCTATGGTGCGAGCGACGGCGAAGAGAAATTTGTTCATGACTTTGTCTCTGCATGGGCGAAGGTGATGAATCTGGATCGTTTCGATATCGCTTAATACCCTTCTCAAAAAGAAGAGGGCTTTGTTTCTTGATAGCGAAGCCCACAAGTTCAGGAGAGGCCCCTCTTGCGGAAGACGTGAGAGGGGCCTCTCTCGTTTCGTCAGGCTGACTTCCAAGCTCTTCGGCTAATGTGTTGTCACGCATCAACTTTTCAACGGATTTTACTTTATCTCACTTAAAGTTGCTAAATCTCGAGGTTTTTTGGTTGACGGGAAAGCCTGTTTGGCACTACTATGGCTGGAGTGGGTGAAAGTGGGATAAACTGGGAATTTCGTTTAGTGGTGCCCCGCGAGATTCTCTAACCGTTTTTTGAGTGGCTTGATATGGGGAATGATCCTCCTTCTTCTCAATCAGAGTTAGAACAAGAGGTTTCTACAGGTTCGCTACTTTCATTCCGGGGCAACTTTTCTCACTCGCTCGACGATAAGGGTCGGGTGAGTTTGCCTTCAGAGTTCCGTCGAGTTCTTGGAGGAGCAGGTTGTACTAGTGTCGTTCTTACGAACTACATTTCAGACGGTTCTCGTTGTGTTGAAGGATTCGCCGAACCCGCATGGCGTGACTTTGAAGCGCGGCTTCGGGCGAAGAGTCGGTTTAGCAGTAAACTTCAGCGGCTTGAGAATTTTTACTTAAGTCGTGCTGCGGAGTGTCCGCTTGACCGCTCTGGGCGAATCCTTCTTCCAGCACACCTTCGACAATATGCAAGTCTTGAGCGTGAGGTGACATTTACGAGCTCAATTCACGGATTCCGGATTTGGGATAGCCGAGTTTGGGAACATATTTTTCAAGAGACTGAACAGGCGCTTTTAGAGAACCCTGAGTTGTTCTCAGATGTAGATATCTAAGGGGGCATGAAGGATTGCAGGTATGCCAGGAGAAGTTACGGTGCATGTTTCGGTCCTCCTGGAAGAGGTTATTAAGGCGTTAAAGCTCGACAGAGGCGGAGTTTTTCTTGATTGTACGGTAGGCGGCGCGGGTCATATGGAAGCAATGTTGAAAGCGTCAGAAAGTGTGCAAGTCGTTGGAATCGACCGCGATCAAAAGGCTCTTAGCAGAGCTGCAAGCCGACTGAAACCATTTGAAGGACGATTTTCATTGCATCACCACTCCTTCTCTGAACTCGAAACAATATCAAAGCACGGACCTTTTAGTGGCATCTTAGCCGATTTAGGGCTTTCTTCTGACCAAATTGAAGACGGAAGAGGAATATCTTTCCGAGAAGATTCCCGCCTTGATATGCGGATGAATCCAGAGGATGAGCTGACAGCCGAGACTGTCGTGAATAACTACACCGCTGGAGAATTAACGCGCGTTCTTGCTGAAGGAGGCGTTCGAAAGAATCTTAAGCGATACGTCTCAGCAATTTTGTCACAGCGTCCATTTCACACTTCTGATTCGCTTGCTGATGCAATTGTAAACGCAACTCCGATGAAGGATCGGTTTGGAAAGCATCCTGCCACCGTAGTTTTTCAGGCTATTCGAATAGAGGTAAATGCTGAGTTTGAACAGATTGAGAATCTTCTGAACTTTGTGCCGACAGCCATAGCTTCAGGCGGGATCTTTGCGTGCATTTCCTTTCATTCGTTAGAAGATAAATTAGTTGCAAGACGAATGAGAAAGTGGAGGGGAGAAGGATTGCCAGCAAATGTGCCTGGTGTATTTCAGCATGAGAGCCAGTCTTTGGGACGTCTATTAACTCCAAAAGCAATAGTGCCAACAGCAAAGGAGCAAGAGGCGAATCCACGCTCAAGGAGTGCGCGTTTACGTGTTTTTCAGTTTTCGGCAAATGAGGTGAGGTAAGAAAGGTTATACAGGGGGGAACTATGTCAATTTGTCTTGAGCATCAGGTTGTTTATCTCGATCGTGAAGCTGCAAAATCAAAAACAACACTGCATATTCTTGCGGTATTACTGCTTGCTATCTCACTCTCACACAGAATTTGGGTGAAATTGGAGGGAATTGAGCTTGGATATCAGATAGCGGAGCTTCGGGAAGAAACACAAGCGCTCAACTATGAACGTCAGGAGCTGGAGCTCCAGTACTCGGTAGCAACTCGCCCCGACTTGCTGGCAAAAAGAGCATACGATGAGCTTAACTTAAAGCAGCCTGAGACATCACAAATTACTCGTATTGTTGCTGGAGTGAATGGTTGATGTCCGAGAGTCAATTCCACCTTTTTCGAGATTATGCTGCACGTGCCCAAGTGGAGTCACAGACATCTCCTTTAGTGCATGTAAATCGTCGCACACGAGTGAAAATAGTAAGCGCCGTCGCTTGTCTTTGGGCAATGGTCGTTATTGGAAGATTGTATCATCTACAAATTGCAGATGCGCACTCATGGGAAGGAAGCGCAAAGAAGCAGCATGGCTCGAGCTTCACCCTTGCGGCGGAGAGAGGAGCCATTCGCGACCGTAATGGAAAGTTGTTTGCAACCTCTGTACCTAGCGCGTCTATTTATATTCGCCCTCATCAAATTCGTGACAAGGAAGTCACGGCGGTGAAACTCGCGAATCTTATCGGAATTGATAAAGAAGATGTTCTACAGCGGATGGAGTCTGAGTCACGATTCGTTTGGATCAAAAGGCAGCTTCCTCGACCAACAGCAGAGGCGCTCGAAAAAGAGGAGCTTCGAGGAGTTGGTTACCTTCTTGAGTCAAGACGTTACTATCCGTACGGGAGTGCTGCATCAACCCTCATTGGTAAAGTCGGGATAGACGGAGGTGGGCTTTCTGGGCTTGAGGCGCGCTTCAATACACATCTCAATACATCAGAGGCGAATACAGAGGTGGTTCGTGATGGCTTTGGGAAACTTATGCATGTGAGTCATGAGCTGAAGGGTATCCCTAAAGGCTCGCCGCTATCGCTAACTCTTGATGCATCATTACAGCTCATTATGGATGAAGAGCTTGAAGAAGGACGGCAGAAGGCACAAGCCGATCGAGCGTTCGCCGTAATGATGAATGCTACATCTGGAGAAATTCTTGGAATGAGCCAGTCTCCAAGCCCAAACTTCAATCAGCTTGCTCTCGATAGTCGAGAGCTCTTAAAGAATCACGCGCTTGAATTGTCCTTTGAGCCAGGCTCAATTCTAAAACCATTCATTGCGGCTATGGCAATCGAAGAGGAAGAGACTCATTTTCATGAGTTGATTAATTGTGAGAAGGGTTCTTACCGCTATGGCGGCCACACCATTAATGATGTACATCCAAGCAGTTTGCTTTCGACTTACAATGTAGTTGTTCATTCCTCAAATATTGGTATGACCAAGCTGGGAGATCGACTCGGAAAGGAGCGGATTTATCAAGGGCTTCGTCGTTTTGGTTTTGGCTCGAAAACAGGACTTCCATTTCCTGGTGAATCATCTGGACTTTTGAGGAATCCGAAACAGTGGTATCCAATAGACATCGCAACTCATTCTTTTGGACAGGGCGTTGCGGTTACTCCATTGCAAATTGTTCGAGCAATGTCTGCGCTGGCCAATGGTGGCATTCTTCCGAGCGTCTCACTGATCCTGGATGACGTTTCTCCAGAGCTTCCTGAGCGGGTACTCACACCTGATACGGCGAACCTTGCTAAAAGAATGTTGGTAGGAGTAGTGGAAGAGAAAGAGGGGACGGGATCTCGAGCTCGTATTCCTGGGGTAATCGTCGGTGGAAAAACAGGAACAGCTCAAAGGCCTCGAGAGGATGGAAGAGGATACGAAGATGATGCGTATGTCGCTTCGTTTGCAGGGTTTGCTGATGGGAGTGCACTCGGAGTTTCTGAGCCTTTAGTCTTACTTGTTGTGATGGACCGTCCACGAGCCAGTACCATAGATGGAGGAAGGGCAATCTATGGAGGGGTTGCATCGGCTCCCGTATTCAAACGAATTATGCAGAGAAGTCTCCATACGCTATCAACGAGAAATGAATACACACGACCCTATGAAGGACTCAACGAGCGATGGGACGATTCATCTCAAGGGATGATTATTAGTAGACCTCCAGCCAACGGCACACCGTCCCAAAAACAAGGATTCCAACGGGTGGGGTACTACCAATAGTATTTGTTAGTATTTGTGGGCACTGAGCTCTTCACACTTGCTTGCAGTCAATGTATGGTTCATAGACGAACCATAAAAATCAACACGAGGAGATTCTTTGAGGCTTCCGGAAAAAATAGATTGGGATGTTCTTACTGAACTACTTGATGGGACGTGGTTACATGGTGTTCAACCAGAGTTGCCTCCGGAAGGATGCCTAGTAACGAATGATAGTCGTCAAGTAGAATCAGGTGGGATATTTGTTGCTTACGGGGGGGTCACGCATGATGGCCATTCATTTATTCCAGCAGTGGTTCAGCAAGGAATTGGAGCGGTGATTGTTGAACAAGAGCTGCCATCATCTGTGGGTGTGCCTGCTCTACTCGTGAGAGATTCGAGAAAAGCCTTAAGTCAAATTGCAGCGCTATGTTCCGAGTATGCAATACACAACTACACAACCATCGGAATAACAGGAACCAATGGAAAAACTACGTGTCTTTGGCTGGCCTCACGAGCACTTGAGCAGTTCGGCGAGCGTGTGTTGGAGGTCGGAACCCTTGGCGTGCAATTTGAAGGCACGGTTCGCACCCGTGGTGAAGCAACAACTCCTCCACCCGATGAAATTCATGCAGCAGCCAAATGGGCAGAATCGCTAGGTGCGACTGCGTGTGTGATGGAAGTATCCTCACATGCCTTAGATCAGCGAAGGGGGGATGATGTCCGATACTCATGTGCAGTATTTACAAATCTCACCCCTGATCATTTGAATTATCATGACGGGCTCGAAGATTACTTTTCAGCCAAGCAGAGACTTTTTCAAGTAGCTCTTGCTGCAAATCCTCAGACGCCCCTCATCATTGGAGTCGATGATGAATATGGCCGTCGGTTAGCGAAGTGGGCGGCGTCGCAGAATGCGAATTACTCTACCTTCGGTCATCATGAATCAGCCTCGGCTCGATTTCGGAATATTGAGCTTTCATCCAACGGAATAACGGGGGAATTTACCTTTAATGGCACTTCTTATGCTTTCTCGTCTCCTTTAATAGGAGAATACAATGCGCGGAATTATCTCGCTGTGTTTTGTGTTCTGGTAAGCATAGGATATCCCCCAGAAAGAGTTTTAGAAGTGCTTCGTGAAATTGATTCGCCATCGGGACGGATGGAGCGATTTGCTAACGAGGGAAAAACCGTTTTTGTTGATTATGCACATACCGCGGATGCTTTGCAGAACGCTCTGGTGGCTTTGCGTGATGTAACGAAAGGTAAGCTTTGGCTCATGTTTGGACTCGGAGGGGGGAAAGATCCGAGACGACGAGAAGCGATGGGAAGCGTCGCAAAAGAACTTGCCGACCGAGTCGTTCTGACCTCGGATAATCCCCGTAAGGAGGATCCTGATAGGATCATTCAAGATATTCTCAAGAGTGGTCTAGAGCCTGAATTTATAGAAAATGATAGAAGCGCAGCAATTGCTCGTGTTGTTCCTTTGCTTGAGTCAGGCGATATTCTCCTTATCGCGGGGAAAGGGCATGAAAACTTTCAAATAGTGCAGAACGAGACATTTTATTTTTCAGATCAAGAAGAAGTTCAAAAAGCGCTGCAGAGGGGGCAGTAATCTCTATGGCTTTTCGAGCAACCTTTCAGGAAGTGGCAACTCTTCTGACGCCTACTCAGCAGATAGGCAACATCAATAGTGGTGCTCGGGGGGTAGCGGTTGATCTCGATACATTAAATTCAGGAGAAATCTATTTCGATTTGAATGCAACCGCACAGCAAGCTTTCGACCGTGGGGCCTCAATGATCGTAACTCAGCAGGGCGTTGAGCTAAATCAGGAGGCGAGGGAGTATTCTATTCTTGTTCAGGATCCTGCCAGTGCATTTTGGGAGCTCTTTCGGTGGTGGAGAACAAAGATGGATTCTCCAGTAGTGATCCTTGAGGGAGCAGACCCGCTCATCGGGTGGTTCGAACAGGTGGTAGCGAGTGCGTTGCTGTCTTTCAAGAAGGGATGCTTTCGATCGAGCAGAGATCTTTCGCCTCTTCTTACTCATCGTCAGAATGAGCATGCGATGGCTGCCTGCGTGATGAATAGTGAAGATGAAAGTTTGTGGTACCTGATTGGTTTAGAGGAAGGAATGAGCAGGCTTCGTTCTGAATTAGAGCCTGATCTTGTAATAAGAAGTGCCCCGAGCAAAGAGCACCAAGATGATGTTGCAGCGGAAGTCTTGTATATAGAGACAGCCCAAGATGTTAGTGAAGAGCTTGCCTATATGGATCGCGGAAAATTTGCATACGTCTCAGACGAGTTTTCAATCACTCCGTGGATTGTTCCTGACCTTCGACTGCTGCGAGCACTTCGATTCCTGCCAAAAATAGCAGAACGTGTACAGGTGGAGGCCACGAAGGAGAACTTTCAAGAGCTCGGCAACCGATTCTTTGCACCTCCTGCATACGGGTTTCACGTGAGTATGGGTGAAGTTGGAGACCTGTGGATTGAGCGGAAAACCCCTCCAGATGTAGAAACGCTGAGAATGATGATATCTGACAATGAGGGAGTCTGTTTTGCCCTCATCACTGATAGTCTTGCTGCCCTCAAGCCGTTTATCGAGAGTAGTGAAAAGAACCTTCTGGAGGACATTCAGCTCTATCTCGTTGGGACAACGCCTGATCAGGAAACTTCTCCAGATCTGAAAAAGTGGGTGACGGAGGTGAAGAGTATTCCCGAGGCCATTCGTTCCTTAGTCCAAGAAACCCCTCTTTACGCAATAGCCTATATTGAGGACGATACTCTTGCGGAAGGTCTCTTTCAGAAGAGAGATGAACTGTATACGCTTGCTAATATGAATTTCAGTGAAGGTGAGACTCCCTAATGTTCTATCATGTTTTACACTCGCTTTTTGAGATCAACATCTTTCGCTATCTGACATTTCGCGCTGCGCTAGCGTTTATTTTTACATTTACGTTTGTTCTCATTTTTCAGCCGATATTTATTTCACGTCTACGACAAATAGGAATCAAAGGTCAGCCGATTCGTCAGGAAGGGCCAAAAGACCATTTCAGTAAACAGGGAACTCCTACTATGGGAGGGCTCGTGGTCATAGTGGGGATGATGCTTTCTGCCCTTTTATTTAATGATCTTACCAATAAGTTTGTTTGGATGGTGCTGGTGGTGATGCTCGCTTATGCGGGTCTTGGGTTTCTTGACGACTGGAAAAAGGTTACACAGCAGGACTCTGGTGGCATTAGTGGTAGAATGAAGTTGGCGTGGCAGTTTGGTGTTGCTCTAACGCTTGGAACTATCCTCTACGTAACCGACTTTCCCTCAGGACTTACGGTTCCGTTCTTTAAAGATTTATTTTTTGATCTCGGTATCTGGTTTATACCCTTTGTGATGCTTGTGGTGGTTGGTTGCTCTAATGCAGTGAATTTGACGGATGGGTTAGACGGATTAGCCATCGGCCCCATTATGACGGTAGCTACGGCCTATGCAGCATTTGCATACATTACTGGACACGCGGAGTTCTCAAGTTATCTTGGGATTATGGGCGTTCCGGGAGTAGGCGAGCTTGCTATTATTCTCGCTTCTGTCATTGCAGGTGGGCTTGGATTTCTGTGGTATAACACCTTCCCAGCCCAAGTGTTTATGGGAGACATCGGTGCTCTGAGTTTAGGTGGCGTGCTTGGAACCATTGCGGTCTTGGTAAAGCAAGAGATGTTACTGGTTATCTCAGGTGGAATTTTTGTGATTGAGGCACTTTCAGTAATCCTTCAAGTGTATTCTTTTAAGCTTACTGGAAAACGCGTTTTTCGAATGGCGCCGATACATCATCACTTTGAGCTCAAAGGTTGGGCAGAGCCAAAAATCATTGTACGCTTTTGGATTATCTCAATCGTGCTCGCTATTATTTCGCTTTCAACACTAAAGCTGCGGTAAAATCTGCTAAGCACTTCTGGTATGAATGCAGAGATCCTCTGCTAAAAATCACCAATAATGTCTGTTAACGACAGGTAAGAGACTCAGATTCTTCACCTTTTTCCAAAAAGAGTCGCCTATAGTGATCAGGGAACCATTGGTTGGTTTTCGATGCGGATGGGGTGTGTTGCTCTTAAGCGGTGTTGAGTAGTTCAGATGGTTTTTTCGCTCCAGACAAATATTGCTTCCCTCCGAGCGGTTCGGATTCTTGGTGGCACGATGAACGAGCTCATGCGGGTATCAGAGCGACTTTCGAGTGGTCAAAGATTACAAAATGATTCGGCAGGACGTGCGATAGCAGATAGCTTAAGCTCTCGCGCTCGAGTCTTTTCCCAGGCCCGTAGAAATGTTTCAGATGCCACATCATTTGTAAGCATCGCAGACTCAACGCTTGAACAAGTTACAAACCTGACCGCTCGCATGCAGGAATTGGCCCAACAAGGAGCCAATGGCACGTTCAGTAAGCAGCAGCGGATCTCAATGCAGGAAGAGATCAATGCTCTTGATCAAGAGATTCGTCGAATCACCAGTAGTTCAAAGTTTAACGGGATGCAGATCTTTGACCGAAGCCCAAATTCAGGAGGTCGAACGCTCGTTGAATCGTCATCTACGTCTAGTAGCGTTGATGTTCGTGGAAGATATCTCGCATATTATTCAGGAATTCCTCCGGCAAATGAAATTTCTTTCTATGATTCTGTAGAGGGCGACTCATTAACCCTCAACTCGGGAGTGCTATCTGGTTGGATGGGAGGGGCGTTCATTAACAGTGTTTCTGTTAAGGGATATACGGTTGATGACAAGGTTGTGCTTTCGCTCGAGCATGCCTCTGGTGAAGATATGTTTCTGTATGATTTTGCTACAGGACAGGAACAGCAGTTAACAAACTCCTCAAATACTGCCGACCAGTCAAAGGCAAAAATCAGCGCCGATGGTTCGACAGTATTTTTTCTTGCTCGTTCCGAATATGTGAACGGCGGAACAAAAGATGATGCTACTGGTTCTTCAACAACAAACCCAGGGCTGTATGCTCTGGATGTAGCAACGGGAAAAATCTGGACAAATGGAGAAGAGTTTTCCGGTACTATAAGTAATTTCTTCATATCTCCAGATGGAACCAAAGGAGCATTCTCGAATGCTGCAGGGAAGTTTATCTCGGTCCAGATAAGCGAGACGGGAATGGAGTCTTCCGTGTTATTCTCCGATAATTCGATGACAGCAAGAGGACTCACCGATGATGGAAAGCTCCTCGTTACTTCAACCTCAGATCTTGTTGGAAACGGAAATTCCCTCCGACAAATATTTGAAGTTGATATTAGTTCAGGTGCTACGACGCAGCTTACGAATTTTGAGGAAACGAAGTTAATTCAAAATGTTGCACTTTCGCTGGACGGAACAATGGTAAACTTTTCCAGTACAAGCGATTTTACTGGCGAAAACAGTGACGGCAGCACAGAGTTCTTTCAATTCGATCGAATTACAAATCGAGTAGTCCAGCTGACGGACGGCAATCACGGGACCCTTAATAACATTCATCTGAGCGCGGATGGAAAGACCGCTTTTGCTACTGATTCTGGTGGAGATCTTCATCAATACTCCCTAACCCCAGATGAGAAGAATCATGTCTTTCAGGTTGGATATGGGACCTCTGGAACCATCTCTGCTGGCATTTCTGATATACGGCGTATGGTAGCTGGGCTTGGGTCGATTCAAGTAACCTCGGCTGAGGCTGCTCGGGAGGGGGTTGATAGATTGTCATCGAATCTCGCTGGAGTCGGTGCTCTTCGGGGCCAGCTAGGAGCGTCGCTTTCTCGGATGTCATACGCAGAGAACACAATCGCTTTACAGCGGGATGAGATTTTAGCAGCAGAATCACGTATTCGAGATGTGGATGTTGCTTCTGAGGCAGCAGAGCTTGTAAGGATCCAAATTCTCCAACAAGCTGCTGTAGCGACTCTTGCTCAAGCAAATGCACAGCCCTCTCTCTTGTTGAGGCTTCTTTCCATATAAGCTCTTTTCATGGCTTCTTCAGCGAATACGTATCTGGTGCCAATGGCGAGAATCCGCGAAGATACAAGGTATGTCTTCACAGCAGTTATCAATCCTCGATGTAATAACCGAGCGTCCTGAACGTTCTCGGGAACAACGCCTTGCACCACCGTTCTTTTCCGATGTGCCGCTCGTCATCGTCACGCTCTTACTGATGGCATTTGGTCTCCTCATGCTGTATTCAACGTCTGGAGTGCTTGCTCAGGAGAAGTTTGGAGACGAATATTACTATCTGCGGCGACAGGGGATTGCGGCACTTATCGGTTGTGTTGGAGTTGTAGCAATTTCGCGTCTGAAGTTGTCCCTCATTCGACGACTCTCTCCCTTATTGCTTCCTGCATCCATCATTCTCTTGCTGTTGCCATTGGTCCCCGCTATTGGTGTTAAGGCTGGAGGAGCTGTGCGCTGGGTCAATCTGCTCGGACTGCGGTTTCAGCCGGGGGAGGTGGTGAAGTTAGGATTTGTTGTATTCATGGCGGGGTACTTTGCTCGCAGAGAAGCCCGATTACATATATTTTCACAGGGTATTCTTAAGCCACTTCTGCTCGTGGGTGTTATTGCATTTCTTTATCTACTGCAACCAGATTTTGGGAGTACTGCGCTTACTCTCTTAATTACATTTGCCATGGCGTTGTGTGCGGGAGTCCGCTTCCGCCATCTTGCTATCTCAGGAGCATTTTGTGGCCTCGCATTATTAACTTTGGTACTTACCAGCCCTTATCGGGTTCGACGATTGCTTTCCTTCCTTGAGCCGATGGCAGATGCATCTGGAAAGGGCTACCAGCTGATCCAATCCCTAATAGCGGTCGGAAGTGGTCAACTTTCGGGGGTAGGTCTTGGTGCGAGTCAACAGAAGTTGTTTTTTCTTCCAGCTGCTCACACTGATTTTATCTTTGCAGTGGTTGCCGAGGAACTTGGGTTTATCGGTAGCACTTGTGTCCTTCTCCTGTTTGGCCTCTTTCTGTGGCGGGGGCTAAAGATCTCACTTCGACTTACGCATGATACGTTTGCCTTTACACTCGGAATAGGGGTAACCCTTTTCATTGTTGCTCCAGCCTTGCTGAACATGGGGGTTGTACTTGGTTTATTACCCACCAAGGGCTTAGCCTTGCCTTTTCTCAGTTATGGTGGAACAAGTACGGTTGTGAGTCTATTGGGAGTTGGAATCCTCTTAGTGCTCGCTCGGAGGCCTAGCAATGCTGTCAGAAGCGGAAAGTGAAACTGTTGAATCAAGGGCGCGACGGGTTCTTATTGCTGCCAGCGGTTCTGGCGGACACCTGATGCCTGCTCGATACCTTGCCGACGTATTAGCCAGAAGAGGATATGAAGTTCATTTTGTAGGAAGTGGGCGTCGTCTTGAGGAGGATATCTTTCGTGCGTCACCGTATGCTACTCACTCTATATCGCTATCTGGATTGAACAATCTCGGCCTAAAGGGCTGGATTCGATTTCTGCTCAAATTTCCCGGAGCGTTATTCAATACCTTGCGCCTTTTTTCAAAAGTGCGTCCTACCGTGGTAGTCGGGGTGGGAGGATACGCTTCAGTCTTGCCGATTCTTGTTGCTTCTTTGAAGGGGGTTCCCTCTTGGATTCATGAAGCGGAGCTGTCAGCAGGTAATGCGAATCGATTTCTTTCTCGATTTGCAACTAAGGTTTCGGTGGCCTTTGCAGAGACGAGAGATCTTCCAGAGCAAAAAATTGTTTTTACCGGACATCCAATTCGGCATGATGTCTTGGAGGTTGCGAGGGAGGAGAGAGTCCCGAAAGAGATTAAGAATCTTCTCGTCATTGGAGGTTCTCAAGGAGCAAAAGCAATAGATGATGTTTTCTTTGAGATTGCGCCGCAACTCAGGGAAAGAAGTCTTGAGCTTTTTCATCAGTGCCGCCCTGAACACTTGGATCGACTTAAGCATCGCTATAGAGAAGTTGGACTTGAAGCAAGAGTAGAGAGTTTTATTCATGAGCTAGGAGAGGCCTATCGTTGGGCGGACGTGATCGTGTGTCGTGCTGGAGCCGGGACAGTAATGGAAGTAGCGACCGTAAATCGACCAGCGATATTTGTACCATTCCCATTCGCTCAGGGGCAGCATCAGCACAGAAATGCGGAGACTCTCTCCTCCCAGGGAAAGGCGTATGTTGTCGAGGAAGGTGATGCATTCCAAGAACGGCTGCTTGAGCAGATAACGAGACTGCTGGATCCTGAGGAGTATCAGCAAATGGTTGAGCGAAAAGGTCCTGAGAGACCATTAAATGCCGCGGAACGGATTGCAGATGGCATTGAGTCGTTAGTCGAAGCGTAAAGAACCTGTCGAGCATCCGATTTCTCTATCCCTAAAAATCATATTCTTCTTCAGTAATAGAATGAAAGGAGGATGCCGATGTCACGAAGTATTCAAAAACAAAGCGTTCTTTATTCCTTGATATGCTTGCCGTTTTTATTTTCAGCGGGATGCGTTGCAAAGCAAGCAAAAGATATTGAGGGAGCGCTCGTTGAATCACGAATGAGGCCTCCTTTTGATATAAAAATAGCGCAAAGAAAATCTGGAATTTATCTCGATGGTTATGTTTCACGTCCGAGTGACAAACAAGAGGCTATTGCTATCGCCCAACACCATGCGGGAAGGAGAAACGTTTTTCCGCATATCCATATTCATTCTGAAGAAGGGAAAGCAAGATACTCGCCGCATGCATCTCTTCAGTCTCTCAAAGAATCGATTTCCACAATAGCGCAGTCATATGAAGGAAAGGGTTTAGAAGTAACGGACATTTCAATTGCCCAGGATACAATTTCAGTATCAGGTGATGCGAACAATTTTATGGTGGTCGATGAATTCCTCTCTCGAGTAAGGAATGTAACTGAGGACAGTCAAGTGGAATCATTGATTACGGTGAATGGAAAAGAATATATGTCGCTATGGGGCAAATATAGCGCGAGTGTAAGTGCAGCACGTGAGTAGCTCCGGGCTATTTTCTCCAGAATTCAAAGGTGAACAGCACGATAATAGTGTAAAACTCGAGTCTTCCAACAAGCATTCCACCAATGAATGCGCTTTTCGATATCAGTGGCAGAGCCGCATAGTTATCATATGGCCCAAGTTCACCTAGGGCGGGGCCAATATTTGAGAGAGCAGAGATTGAGGCCGTAGTGGCTGATATGAGATCGAGACCTTGAAAAGATAAAATTGAGCTAAGAGCGATAAGAACGGTAATGTAGAGGAAGATAAATCCCCAGATGGCATTGATCACATCATTCGAAACCGTATGGTCATTGATTTTGATCGCATAGAGTGCACGAGGATGAACCACTCTTTTCAGTTCTTTTGAGAGTTGTTTGATCGCTGTGACAATCCGTATGCATTTTAGTCCTCCTGAGGTTGAGCCTGACATGCCTCCCATAATCATCAAAAGAATCAGGAGAAACTGAAGTCCTGCTGACCAATGTTCATAGTTGATATTGGTAAAGCCAGTAGAGGAAGCGGTGCAGACTACCGTGAAAGCAGCATGGCGGAAGCTCTCCACTAACGCCCCGCTACTACTCCATAAGCCGAGGGTCAAGAGAGTTACTGCAAGAGCAATAATTGCTAAGTACCATTTTGCCTCTGTCGAGAAGAGTGCAGATAATGACCCTGAGAGTAGGAGGCGAAAGTGTAGAGAGAAGCTTATTGAGCATAGCAGCATAAAGACAATTAAGATGTCTTCAATAAGTGGACTATTAAAGAAGGCAATTCCTGTTGATTGTGTAGAGAATCCTCCCGTGGAAGTAGTCGTCATTGCATGGTTAATAGCATCGAAGAAGCTCATTCCCGCAAAGTAGAGAAGACATGCAAGAATAAGAGTTAAGCCGAGGTAGAGTCCCCAGAGCATTTTCGCGGTATCCCGCACCCGTGGAGTAATTTTGTCTTTACTTGGCCCTGGGGTCTCTGCTCGAAACAGTTGCACCCCTCCTAGTCCAAAAATAGGGAGGATAGCAATAAAGAACAGGACAATACCCATGCCACCAATCCACTGTGTCATCGAGCGCCAGAGCAGGATACTTCTCGGCACCGCATCGAGATCAGTCAAGATTGAGGCTCCAGTGCCAGTGAATCCAGAGGTCGACTCAAAGAGCGCATCAAGAAAATGGATGGCTGGATCGGAGAGATAGAATGGGATGGCGCCTACTATCGCTGTTCCGAACCAGGCAAGGCTTACGAGAGCTATTCCGGTCCGATTATTGAGCTCTGCCCGATAACTCTTTTGGCTAAAGTAAGCGAGAGCACCGAGGAGTGAACATCCAACAGCACTGAGAATCAAATGCTTGCCTGCAATTTCACCGATGAGCATTCCATACGCACCAGGGATAACCAAGAATAATGAGAGGAGAGACAAAAGGCCGCCGAGGAGCTTGATAGTAATTCGAAGATCCATGTTTCTTTCTCAGGTAAGGTCAGAAAAATTTTATTTGCGCTACTTAGGAAATCATCTCCACTTTTTTACCAAACAGCTTCTCTAGTTTTACATGAGCGCCTTTGGTGATAAAGAGGATAAGTGTGTCTTCGACTGCGAGAAGAGCATCTCCTGATGGCATGATAATCTCTTCTTCTCGAATCATAGCAGCGCAGAGCACACCTGATGGAAACCTCACTTCAGAGATTGTTTTTTGAGCAATTGGCATTCCTTCCTCGATGACAATTTCTAGGAAGCCTGCTCCTAGATGACGAAGTGATGGGTCTGCAATAAGTGCGTCTTCCTTATGGATGTGAGCAAAGATTGCATTTGCAGCGGCAGCTCTTGAGCTTACCACAACGTCTACTCCGATAGCGTGAACGAGGGGAAGGTAGGAAGCCTTATTTACCAGAGCCATTACTGAACGAGCCCCAAGCTTTTTGGCAAGCAACGCACTAAGGATGTTGTCCTCTTCATCATTTGAGACTGCAATAAAAGAATCAATGTCTTGAATGTTTTCCTCTAAGAGAAGGGCCTTATCTTTCCCATCGCCCACGAGGATCAGAGTGTTTTTGAACTCGTCAAGGAGTTCATGTGTTGACTGTTCCTGGGATACAATAAGCTTTACCTGAATGTCTTCTTCTTCAAGGGCATGAGTTAGAGCTTTTCCAAGCGAGCCGCCACCCCAGATCATGGCACTGCGCGGTGGAGTGAAATTATGTCCTGCCATTTCAAAGAGAGAGTGAACTTGTTCTGGCGGGGTAATGCAATAAATCATATCGTCTTCTAGGAGCTCATCATTACCTCGGGGGACAAGCAGTTCTCCATCTCGTACGATGGCGATAATAACGAGGTGAAGCTTCTCTCTTATCTCAGTCAGCCCTCGCAGCTTTTTGCCGATAAAAGGGGAAGTTGCTTTGATATCTAACCCGATGAGCTGGAGCTTTCCGTCAGCAAAGTCAACGACGTCACGAGCACCAGCCACTCGAAAGAGGCGCAGGAGATAATCTGCAGCAGCTTGAATCGGATTAATCGTGAGGTCAAAGATTTCTGAAAGATGACTCTGCACGATATCTTCGTGCAGGAACGAAACTTCTCTCATCCGAGCTATTCGCTTTGTATCGGGATTAACGAGTTTTGCCGTTATGGATGCGGTTACATTAATCTCGTCCTGATTCGCTACTGCGATAAAATAATCAGCGGTATTTATACCTGCCTTTATTAAGACTTCGGGGAGGCAGCCGTTCCCGTGTAACGCTTGGACGTCTAAGTTTGAGGTAGCCGCTTCAAGTTTTGTTTCGCTTTTCTCTATCAGGACAACGTCGTGTTGTTCTTGCACGAGTTGAGTTGCAAGGGTAGTCCCAACGTCTCCCGCTCCAAGCACAATAAACTTCATTTCAGTTCTCTCATTCTACACCAGAGTACATCTTCACTGGAGTACGACCCATGATTTTGACGGGGCAAAAGCGCCAAATCCTTCTTCTCTTTGTACCTCTTTCAACCTCTTCTCGCCAGAGCAGCATTGAGCTGCAGATTTAATTTATCCAAAAAAATCAGGTTATTAGACAAATCTTGCCACATTGCCTCCATTCTCTTCCATAACGAGAGTGTATAGGAGCGTTTTTTTAGGTACTTCACTCATGTCGCGCAAGAACATTGCTCAGCAAGCTGTAGAGCAAAATCAGGAGACGTCTCTTGAGGTGTCTACGGACTATCGCGGTCAGTTCAGGGAAGCCGCCTCTGCCGTAATTGAAGCAATGAATGTCCCGGGGGGACCTCCCAAAGAAACAGAACACAAAGATGCGATTGCAGAGAATCATGAACGGCTTCAAAACGCTGGCCTTGAAGATGCGGCAGTGATTGCATCCAGGACGATGTCAAGCTCTCCAACTGCAACCTCAGGCACCAAGGTCGGAACATCAACTTCTTCAAAAGATCAGCAGGCATTTGAAGATCAACGGGTTGGAGATGGAATCTCTTCGGGAAAAAAGCGTAGAGGAAAGGGACGTTCCACAGTTATTCCGGATTCGATACATGTTCTCGTAGATCTCCTTGAAAATTCTCTCTCTGAAACACAGGTTCAAGAAGTTCTTGAACAGGCCATCGAGGCACGATCGAAGGGAAGCGCGCTAGAAATTTCAAAAAATGAGCTGAATGAAATAGCGACGGCAATCTTTGAAGAGATTAGGAATAGCTTAGCGAATGGAGACCTGAGTGAATCTGGTCGCGAGCGTCTACAGGAAGAGATATCCAACTTATTCACAGCGCATAGCGACCTGGCTCTTGAAGATGATGAGCGCCAATGGTTAGAAGGGCAGAAGCAAGCCATGCGCGAGGTTTCCATCGGTAATGGCGCTGCCTCTCTCGCAGAACCAGCTCTCTATGACCTTTCAACAGAAGTTGCTCACCTTGTTCATGAGCACGTTCTTACTGCTCCGCAGGGGCTTTCTCCTCAAGCTCAGTTGTCGGGACTTATCGCTTCATACTCTTCGCGGGGTTTTACGGGAGCCCTACAGGTGACGGAACAGCACGGGTTAGAAACTGTTGTCTCTTCCCTCGTAGCTGCCTTTGATAGAGTTGGGGACACGACTCTCACAAGCGAGCAACGTCATGAACTCGCTCGGGAGGTCCTTCTTCAGATAGTAAGAGAAGAGCTTAAGGGTTTTACTCTCGATATGGCCAAAGAGGACCTTGTCTCAGAGGTTCAAGGTGAAGCGATTGCGACCTTTGAACAGCATCTGATGCGCTCTCCATTTCCTGAGATTCTCTCCCAAGAGTCTACTATTCGTTCACTTGCCCTTTCTGAATATGAGCAACAAAAGAAAGAATTGAGTGCATTGGTGGTAAAAGAGGTGCAAGGAATACAGGAAAAAAGTGAAAGGCTCTTAGCACTAAATAGCCGCGACATACATTCAGAAAAAGAGGTATTCTCTATTCTTCTTGAGCTTAATGCTGATGGGATACAGTTTCTTGATGATGTTCTGCAAGAAGAGCATGGTTGCACACTAGAGTCTCAGCTTGAGTCAATTCTTGGGAGTGAGCGGGCGAAGATTCTCATCAATGGATTGCAGACAGACAACGCGACGTATCATGCTGCACTTGCAGCCAGGTGCATTGAATATAGAGTTGATTCTTCAGGTCAGGAACAACTCGGAATTGCGAGCATAGCTCAGAGTGATGATTTTGTAGATCGCTTAACAGCAGATCGGGGAGGCTCAATTCGAGCGTACGAGTCACTGTTTGGTGATGTGAAGGCTCCTCTTGAGGCATATTCAACAGGGGATATCACTCGATATCATAGAGCAGAGCTGGTACTGCTTCGTGACGGCGATGAAGCTCTTCGACATGCCATTTCATTTTCACGCTATCGTGATTCGCAAAAAGGCGTTATTCGACAGGATCCGTCTCTGATAGCTATTGACTACGCTGAAGAGTTACGAAAAGTTCCTGCTGAGTTACGGCAAGGAGTGTTAATCCACCTCGATCAAACCTTGGGGACTAATGCAGTTCAAAGTTTGCTTGACTCCCCCAAGGTGAAAGATTCAGGAGCGGCACTGTACCTTGCTGGAGTTATAGAAGATGACTCTGCGAAACAACTTACGGGTAAGCTGCGGCTCGCAGAGCAAGATATCTACTTTAGTTATCTAGACATTCTTGCTCTAGGTCATACTGCCATGCAACAGGGGCTCGCCTCACAAGTTGCGACTCATTACAGAGAGCACTTTCAGCAGGAGTTCACTCTGAAGCGAGATCACGTGACTCAGACATGGATCGAAGACAAGCATGACGTGCCAGAAGCAGTGCAAGCAGCAAGAGTTCAGTTATATGAAAGCGTCTCTCAGGACAAGGCTATTGCCACTCATGATATTATGACAGTCATTGGCCATGAGGCTTCCCTCCTTGGGAGTGAGGCTGCACGCTCTTTTGTGGCTCGCGGAGAACTTACCGACTATGAAAAGCAATTTTTTCAGAAAGAGAAACAGGACCTCATCGCCTCTGCTTCAGCTTTTAGCGAGTCGATTGCGTTAGATTCAAAGGTTCTGGAAAGACTGATTACCCTTCGCTTTCAAGAAGCACTTGAGGAACAGAAGGTATCCCTTATCGCAAATACAATTCGGGAGCAGGCACAGCTTGATAGAGTCGATGGTCGAGGAGTGGGGCCGCAAGATAGCGCTATAGAGACTTCGAATCGAGAAAACGTGAAAGCGCTGTTAGGCAAACAGGGAATTTATGAAGAGAGCCCCCTATTTGCGCAACTCATGAGTCATTATGAAAAAAGCTATCAACACTATGACCGTGTATTCAAAGATATGCAGCGGGCAGCTGAAGAGCTTCGCTCAGTATCCAATGATGAAGAGATGGTTAGATTTTTGGCTCGAAATGAAAAGATCACCGAAGACCAATTTGATGCCCTCACCCAAAATCAGCAAACGCAGCATGACTGGGGATATACTAAAACAGAGCTGATAATTCTGAATAAGATTCTAGCTCAGGCTTATGATGAGACCGATGGAGCGGTAGAAATTGCAAAAGATGAGTTTTGGACGGACCGATGGAAAAGAAAAGCTGCCTATGCGCTTGACGTAAAATATGCATCGAATGACGCGATTGCCCCGAGACTTTCGAATAGTCTGGTGCAGGAGGAGTACCAATCTCTCTTAGAAAAGCTGGAGAAGAGAGATGTAATCACTGAGCATGCTCTTGCACTCAAAGAGATTGCGGTTCAGCCAGACTCTCTATTTCAAATAATCGAGTTTGCACAAGAGCATCGTGAAAACCTTCCACAAATAATTCAAAGGACGGAAGAGCTGTTTGGTACTACTATCGAACAGTTGCTTCCGGAAAATGGAAATATTCGAGTTGTAACGGATGGTAATGAGAGCTCAGCCTTTTACTCGAATGATATTCTGCAGGAGATTCTCTTAGCACGAGGTGAATTAAGCCCAGAGCTTCAAGAAAAGCTCATGCTAGTAGCGAAAACTCACTTGAGTGGCATAACACGGCAAGAAGCCGAAGAGAGAGTCGGGAGCGTCGAGACAAGAGGCCTTCTCCAGAGCGCTCGAATACGAAGTGGCAATAGCTATCGGGTAGCAGATCTCGTTGAAGAGCGTCAGGCGTACATAGAGAGATTCGCTCTGGTATTCGGCAAGGAGAAGGCAGAGATACTATCAAGCAATGTCAACGAAGCTTTAAGGGAGCATGTACTGAATGGAACCCTTAGAAACGCCTTCGCCTTAGACCGGCTTGCAGTCACAGGAGATTACCTTCGGATTCCGATTCACAAAGGACAAGCAGACCAGTATGAGATCGGAAGGATTCTCTCTGAAGTGTTTCCTTCGGGAGAAGTGAGTCGTTGGGAAGAGCGAATTACAAATGCCCGAGAAGGTCTGAAGGCTGACTTCATGGAAGAGCATAAAGAGACATGGAAAAACGCCGAGGGAGCTGTCTTTCAAATTCATGAGGCGATGAAAGGAGGTTTCTTTGGTTGGGGCACCAGTGAAGAAGAAATTCGAGCAGCACTACGAGGGCTATCTCCAGAAGAAAGATCGTTTGCCATTGAGCTGTATGAAGTTCGGCACAAAGAAACCATGTTAATGCATTTCCGTGAGGAGATGGAGGGTGCCGATCTTGAGAGAGCATTGGCGTGTTATCGAGGAGATGTATCTTTTGATGACCAATTCGCCATAGAGGATGCCGTTGATTCCTGGTTCGGCACAGATCGGAAGGTGTTAGCTGCTGTACATGATACGATTGCAAATCTGGAAGAATCGACTCGTAATGAACTCGCGGAGGAAGCGAAGCGTCTTTTAGAAGAAGCAGAAAGATTACGTCTTTCAAAAGATGAAGCAAAAAAAGCGGAGAGCGCCCGAGTTGCTATTCAGGCCTATCAATATGAGCAGGCAGCAAGAGGAGAGCTGAGAGAGAATGCCCTTCTTCAAGAGAGAGTCAAGAAAAGTCTGAACGAATTTTTTAAGGAGTGCGAGAGGGCAACAGGGCTGAGCTATGAGATGCTGCTTCAGAAAATTGATAATGCAGAGCAGGTTGAAGAGGTGGTGCTTGGCATCGATGACCCGGATGCGGCATTCGCTCGGAAATTGGAGTCGTCATTAAAGAGTAGGGATGTTGAAGAGGTCTCGAATCTTCTTCAACAGGAGCGTGACAGGATGCGAGCAGAGGTGCTCACTCTTCGTCTGGAATTTGATGATCAAGGCGCAGTCAAGCATACGCATGGTCCAGAGGGTCAGCTTCTTATTCGCGGGGAAGAAATCACCGCAGAGCACCTCCAACAGTTTCAGCTCTTACAGCTCTTATCAGCTGAAAACTCTCTTATTATTACACTCGAAAACAATGCGCTCTCCTCCGAAGTCGAGCACTCTCTTCGTCAGCAACTGAAAGAGATTCAGAGTGTACGCGAAGAAGTGCAACAGATGTCATCCCAGGAATTCCTCTCTCAAGTCGCTGAAGGGAAAGAAAGTCTAGTTGCTATATTGAATCGAATGTTGACGGATGAATCCACGGGTGCTCCAAGTGAAATGCTCGTTTCGCAGTTTGAAAGCTTTTATACTCAAACGGTGCTGCAACCGAAGTATGGCTATAATCAGCATTTGGTCAAAGGTACTCTATTTAACGAGGGAACTTCGCTGCACATGCAATGGCAGGAACGCCTATCAGAGATAGAGAAAAAGTTCTCTGATTCAACTCTAACGCTTTCAGAGCATATTGAAACAAATATTCACAATGCACTCGATAAAAAACTTTTACAGGCAGAATTATCTGGGAATCTTGATCAGATCGGAGCATGTCAGTTAGCGCGAGCTATCACTTCAAATGATGAGGACATAATTACAGAGGCGCTATTCCCACCTGAGCTGATGCAAGTGATTGAACGTCAGAGGAATCTCATAGAGCTTTATGAAGCTCAGGAAGCTCTTTCTGATGATCAAAAACAAGAGCTTGAGAGAATGCGTGAAGAAAATGCAAAGATCTTGAAAGATCGTATCGATCGACTCGAGGTGTCTTATGCGGAGTTATCGCCGTCGCTACCCTATGTTGCACGTGATATGTGGCGTGGAGTAGAAAGACGATTGGGCAGAGCTACTGCTGAACTCTACCGCAGTGCGCTAGAAAAAGGGGAATGTTCTGACGCTCTGAAGCTAAAGATTTCAATGGACGGGGCTGGAACGAATGAAGAGCTTCTTTTTCAGGCGCTTGGTGATCCGACACATGGCACTTCGCAGAAGTCAGTAGAGCAAATAGTGGCATTAGCAGAGGAGTTTTGCGCGTTAGAGGAGCGAGAGGAATTAAAAGGAAAGGAAGCGGTTCAGTACTTAAGAGAGTGTCTGCATGGTGAATTAAGTGGTGAGGAGCAGTGGCAGGCGGATCTCTTGCTGGTAGGAGTGCCTGAGACAGTCGCTCAGATGTCAGAGATATTAACTATTCATGCGAAATTTGAAGATAGTGCATGGATTTCAACCGGAGCTGCGTGGGGCCGGTTTGAGGAGTCAAAGAAAGCGTTTGACGATATCTTGAAAGAGGTCACTCCAGCTGAGCTGAAAAGCATGAGTGAGGAGGAGCTCCAATTGCGGTTGGGAGCAGAGCGATACAATGAGCTCTTTGTCCATTTTGAAGCGGCTGCGAATTCGGCTGATATTGGTAATCAGGAACGAAGAGCGTTCGCAGATTTAGTAGTAAACACGGCGTCGACTGTGGGAGTTGTTGCGGGTGGGATACTGGTAACGTGGGGAACCGCTGGCCTCGGTACGGCAGGATATTTAGCTGCAGTAGGTGGAAGCTTAGTCACTGTTCGAACCGGTCTCTCCTATGCGATGAAAGGAGATAGTTACTCTGGAAGTGAGGCGGTAATGGATACCGGGATGGCAGTAGTAGATACTGCTTCTCTAGGAGCAGGAATTCTCATTTCAAAGGGGATTAGTAAAGCAACGACGAGTATCGTAAATCGAGTGGCACCTCGTCAGGCAGCGAGGAGTGCCGTTAGCCAAACACAAGGAGCGACGCTAAGACTTGTCAGTAGAGCAGGCGAAGAGGTTTTAGAGCAGACGGCAGAACGAGGCTTGGCTTCAAAGGTAGGTGGTATGGCGTGGCATGCTACCAGGGCAACTGGTCGAGGAGCGCTAAGAACGGGGGCTATAGCTGGTGAGGCTGCTATTCAAGGTGCATCGGATGGGTTTCTTGTCGGCATGTATATCCAGGGAGCTGATTCTAATACTTGGAGGAACGGCTTTCTTGCAGGGATGAGTGGTATGTTGTCTTCTGGAGTTCGAATGGCAGGGACTGGGGCTGTGATAGGAGCTTTTGCTGCACCAGCCATGATTGGAGTTGCTAAGACTGCGAGTTTAGGTGGTGGGCTTGCGAAGAAAGGGTGGAAGAAGATTCGTGGGAAAAGTGATTCTTCAACTCCAGAAATCACTGCGCATGTAGATCAGGTAAGAGCGCAGCGTGAGAAGATTGCTGAAAGAAGCCAACAACAAATGCGAGAGGCGAATAATGGAAATTCTGGAGAGAGCGCTGTAGACAGGCATCTTTCTCGCAGTGTGGATGATACAGCAGTGATTCACAATTTGCAGGACGCAAGAAACAAAGTATCTCAAGAGGTCACAGAAGTAAGTGATGAAGCGATTGAAAATTTTTATCGACAACTTGATGCTGATCAGGCAGTGACATCAGGCGATGCGCTTGAGCGTGAAATCCATGAGGCATGGCAGAGAGCGGATGATGAGGGACTGAACGGAGGAGCAGAGCCGTTTTCAGGACCCGCTAGTGGTGGTCCGAGCGGAGGTGCTCCTACTGGCAGAGGAACTCGTTCAACGGTATCAGAGAGTGGCCCGGCTGACCCTGTGGGGAGGACATCGAGTCCACAGCCACCATCACCAACTCGTTCGAATGGAGGGCCTTCTGACTCTCCACAGGCGCGGGTTGAAGGAGTCGATGAAGGCGCGAGTGTGGCCGTATTAGACCCTCCCCAAGTAAAGCAGGAGGTGGAGTTAACAGAGGATGATCTTCTTAACTTTGAGAAGATGAAAGAACAGTTTGAGCGCCAAGGGGCTGAGGAAGCTGTTGATAGGTCAGCGAGGCAAGCAGATTCCAACGGAGCAGGTACTAGTAGTAGCCCACGAAGAGAACCGAGTATGCCGGGCTCATCGCGCGGAGATGTTCGTCCATCGCAAACACGGCAGGAAATCCAG
>RFPC01000019.1 GCA_009926305.1 bacterium | reverse complement strand
AAAGTAAAACGACTGGAGCATCCCTTTCAGCCACTTCGCGATAAGATTCGCGAGTGGCGTAATAAAAACTATCGACTGGCATTTCTGATCGGCTCTGAGCATCGCTCTCGTCGCCTGCAAAGAATCTTGAATGATTTCGACATCGAGGTGCCAATTCGTACAGATTTATCGGCATATACGTGGGCATATGAATTTCAGCGGCTACCGATTGTTATTTTATCCGGGAATCTTTCATCTGGGGTCTTGTTACCAGACGAAGCGCTGGTATTTATCAGTGAAAGAGACCTTTTTGGGGAAGCAAGTCATATCGCTCCGACACCATCCGTCTCGATGAGAAAACTTCTCAACTCTCTTTCTCAGCTCACTCCAGGCGACTACATCGTGCATATTGATTATGGTATTGGACGGTACCGTGGGTTTACGCAGCGAGACGTAAAGCAGGGGCGAGTCGACCTCTTAGAAATTGAGTATGCCGATAGCACGCTATTTCTCCCCATGACCAATATCGCTAAGGTCCAACGGTATAGCGGTGTTGATGGAACTCCACCTCAAATTGATCGCCTGAGCTCTAAAAGATGGAATAAGACGAAGGCAAAAGTACGAGCTTCAGTGGAGCTTCTTGCGGGCGAGCTTGTAGACCTTTATGCGAAACGGAAGCTCGCCAAGGGTTGGCGCTTTGACCCTGCTGGCGCTCAAGATGAAGAGTTTGCAGATGGATTTCCATTTACGGAAACAAGCGATCAGCTAAAAGCAATCGAAGAAACTCTCCTCGATATGTCCAGTGAACAACCCATGGACCGTCTTATTTGCGGAGATGTCGGTTTCGGCAAAACGGAAGTCGCACTTCGAGCAGCATTTAAAGCGACTCAGCACTCAAAACAAGTGGCAATTTTATGTCCTACAACAATACTTGCGGAGCAACATTTCAAAACATTTAATAGCAGGCTCGCTGAATTCCCAGTCAACATCGGAATCGTGAGTCGCTTCTATTCAAGTAAGCAAAATCAAAATACTCTGGAGCAACTGTCATCAGGTCAACTCGACATTATCATCGGCACTCATAAACTTTTGCAACGTGATGTTACCTTTCATGATTTAGGACTGTTGATAATTGATGAAGAGCATCGATTTGGAGTGAGGCAAAAAGAGAAGCTCAAACAAATGAAGGGGGATATTGATGTACTTACCCTGACTGCTACCCCCATACCGCGAACCCTACACATGTCGCTCCTTCAGATTCGCGATATTAGTATTATTAGCTCACCCCCAGTCAATAGAAAAACGATTCGAACATTTGTCACACCTGATGACGACAATACGATTCGAGATGCTCTTTTGAGGGAAATGCAGCGTGGAGGTCAGGCTTTTTTTCTGCATAACAGGGTACAGTCGATACAGATTGTCACGGAAAGACTACAGCAGCTGTTACCAGACGCTCGAATTGTCTTCGCCCATGGGCAAATGAGTGAATCGCAACTCGAAGATATTATGCGTCGGTTCTTACAGCATGAAATCGACATCCTTGTTGCAACAACGATCATTGAATCTGGAATAGATATCCCGAATGCTAATACTATCATCATTCATCGGGCTAATACCTTCGGACTGGCCCAACTCTATCAAATTCGGGGGCGAGTAGGCAGAAGCACTCGACAGGCATATTGCTACTTTCTCACCCCAACAAAAAAGCGATTATCAGGCGAGGCACAAGAACGTCTTGCTGCTTTACAGTCTCTCGATGAATTAGGACACGGCTTTCAACTCGCCATACGCGACCTGGAAATCCGAGGAGCCGGAGAGCTCTTAGGACGTCAACAATCCGGTAGTGTTATTTCAGTTGGCTTTGAATTATACACAAAAATTCTTGATGAAGCCGTTCACCATCTCACTGGTGAAGCCCTTTCTCATGAATTTCTGGTTGAGCCAGAGGTTAAGATTGAGCTCGATGCATTTCTTCCGCCTGAATACATACCAGACATCCAAGAACGTATGGTTATCTATCAGCGCTTAACAGCACTACGCAGTAATGATGATGCAAACGGTATGCGGGACGAACTCCAAGACCGATTCGGCCCTCTCAGCACTCCGACGGAACAACTGATTGACATAATGACTTTTCGAGGTCAACTAAAACCATATGGGGTTGCACGATGTGAAATTGGCGATGAAACATTTTCGTGCGCCTTTGCGCCTTCAGCTCCTATCAGTATAAAAAAAGCGCTGGAGCTTGTTCGATCAAACTCTAAAAAGTTCAAACTCGGGAAAAATGACTCGTTTACCGTTCATGAGCCAACACTTCGCAAAGGCTCGCTAGCTCAGACGTTCGATCGAGTTTTTGAACTCCTTGACCAAATTCAAACCTGAGGCATCTGACTCAAAACATGAGAAATGGATGACAACTCGAACTTTTCATGAAATGTATGACGCAAATACTTATTCCCACATTCGTTGTGGGTAATTATGGTTTTTCATCGGTTATACCTTGAACTTTTTGCACTATCTGTCACAATTTTCTCAGCCATTACGCTCAATTTTGTGGAACCACCTTCATGATCGACAACCATGACTCACGAGTATCATCCGCTTCTGAGGAAGTATCTCGAAACATACCTTTCATACACAAATCTCTGCTCTCTATTGTAATAGGAATCTTTGTAACCTTATCTCCTCCTGCCTTCGCTGAACTACTTGATGCTGTTGTAGCATCCGTCGATAACACTCCTATTACTCTAACTGACGTTGTGCAAAGGTCAGGCGTGGCTTATCCGACCTCCCTCTCTGATGCTGCTCAGAACCAACAAATTCAAAATGCTCTTCAACAGCTCATTACTGAACATCTCCTAAGAGCTGAAAGCAGAGATCGACGAATCGGCGTAAGCGATGACGAGATTCAACTTTATATCGACCGCCTTGCTCAACAAAATGGCCTATCTCGTGAAACGTTTGAAAGAGCACTACAGGAGCAGAATACGACCATTGAACAATTGCAGGAACAGGTAGAAATCGACATTTTAAAAACCAAGCTCGCCAATCAAATTATGCGAGAAGGAACCAGCATTGGTGAGCAAGAAATCAACGAGTATCTTGCTCAGCATCCAGAGCTCAAGACTGGCGGAACAAAAATGAAGTTACGGCAAATAGTACTCTACCGGGAGCGGCAGTCAGAGACAGCAGCAAAAGAGACTCTTGAGCGCGTACGAAGTGACGCGTCGTCTCTGGATGACTTTAAACGAGAGGCCTCAAAAATTTCTCACGGGCCAGAATCAGTCGACGGAGGACTACTCGGCGTTCTTAGCGAAGAGGACCTTCATGGAGCTATTTTTGAGGCCCTGTTTGAACTACCAGAGCAGCAGGTTTCTTCGATTATTGAGACACCTATTGGCTTTCACCTCTTCTTTATTGAAAACCGCTTTCTTGGTCATAAAAGTAACACGACAAATACAGAGCTCAGAAGCGAAATACGAGCTCAACTAGAAGAGAGAAAACTCCAAGAGCGAATGAAGCTATATTTCGCTCGAGAGTTGACCTCTAAGTTTGCTGTGGACAAGAAAATATAAATTTAGCCGAACATTAAGGAGAAATATGTCAGCAATTCACCTCAACCCCCAAGCATTTCGGGAATATGATATTCGAGGAAATGTTGATGAAGATCTCAATGCAGGATTTGCTCGACTTCTAGGGTTTGCGTTTGGAAAAACTCTTCGTGAGAAAACCGAACTACCAGTCAGCATTGGATACGATTGTCGGTTAAGTTCTCCAGAATATGCGCAAGCACTAGCAGAAGGAATCTCTGCGACTGGCAGACCCGTGGAACTGCTTGGTATGGGTCCAACACCGCAAGTCTACTTTTCGCTCTATCAGCGAGAGCTTGCGGGTGGCATTCAGGTTACCGGCAGCCACAACCCATCTAACATGAATGGGTTCAAAATATGTCGGGGGAAAACCACTCTATCCGGAAGTGCTATTCAAGAACTTTTCGCTTTAATGAAATGTCATCAAGAAGCTCAGATCACACCTATACCCCACTTAATCAAGGAAAATCTTATCTTGCCTGAATATCTGAGCTATCTCATAGAGAATATCAAACCCCATATGGGTCCTCGAAAGCTAAAGGTCGTCGTTGACGCCGGCAATGGAGTAGGCGGTATGGTCGGTCCAGAGCTTCTCAAGCAACTCGGCGTTGAGGTAATTGAACTCTATTGTGACCCCGACGGAAACTTTCCAAATCACCATCCAGATCCAACAGTGCTTGAAAACATCAAAGACTTAAAAGCTGCCGTTATCCGTGAAAATGCTGATTGTGGAATCGGATGGGACGGGGATGCCGATCGCATTGGGGTGGTAGATGAAAAAGGGGATATTGTATTTGGCGATATGCTTCTCTTAATTTATGGACAAGCGCTCTTAAGAGACATCTCGAAACCAACCATTATTGGAGATGTAAAATGTTCATCTCGACTGTTTGATACGCTGGCTCAAGAAGGGGCCAGAGCGATAATGTGGAAGACTGGCCACTCACTCATTAAACAGAAGCTCTACGAGGAAGATGCTGATCTTGCAGGGGAAATGAGCGGTCACATGTTTTTCAAACATCGCTTTTTCGGATTCGACGATGCAATGTACGCATCAGGTCGCCTCATTGAGCTGCTCAGCAATACACAGGAGACACTTTCAGGACTCCTTCGAGATGTTCCACAAGCGATTTCAACTCCTGAAATTAGGGTCGATTGCCCTGACCATATCAAGTTCCAGGTACCAGAGGAGGCTCAACGTAAATTCTCTGACTACAAAACCGATCTCACCGATGGAGTAAGAGTCGAGTTCGAGAAAGGATGGGGATTAGTGAGGGCTTCAAACACCCAGCCAGCTCTAGTAATGCGATTTGAAGCAGAAACCCCCGAGTTACTCGCATCCTACGAAGCCATTATGAGACAAGGCGTTGATGAGATTTTAGCTGGACTACAGTGAAATCTCTCTACTTCCAGCCAAAAGCTCACTCCTCCTTGTTTGACTCTTCTTCTGTCTCCGGCAAGAGAAGCTTTTCAAATGGTGAGTCAAGACCAAGGAGCATCTCTTCAGGATCTACTTGCGCCATCGTTCTTTGAAATAAGATTACAGGCAGACATGATTCTTGAAGCGTCACGAAATCCGAACGTGCCTCAAGAAAGGTCTCTATCAACCAAACAAAATCGGGGTCACTCAACTCGTATGGATACACGGGCCTGGCCATGCTTCCTCTCCTTTTTCATACCGATCTCAAGCGTGCTCAGAGGTCTCTGAACTCACAAAAGCATGGGTATCTTCGTAATAGAAAATTAGAATTCGCACACATCTCACACACAGAGAGTAATTCGACCGCTTTCTGCGGAAACTTAAGGAAATTCACAGCTGCAATAAGCATAGCATTTTCAGTCTGTTACCAGCCTTTTGTCCTATGCGTTGCCTCTCCCGTCTAAAAGAGTAAGGCTCTTACCGCAGGCATGCAGTGAAACGTGAGCCCAAAAAAGGCGGGATAATCCTCTGCAGAGAAAACGATTATCGTGAAGTATAAAGAATTGAGACGAAAAGCTACGGTAGTATAGGGACTACAAAATCATCTTCAAATTGAACCCAAAGGATTCATGAACTCTACCTCACCCAAGATATATCCGCGAAATGATCACTGCGTATCTCGAGCAGATATCGACACCGATGCTCTGAAGATTATGTATCGACTCATTCGTCACGGCTATAAAGCGTACCTCGTTGGAGGTGGCGTGCGAGATTTATTACTCGGCAAAAAACCGAAAGACTTTGATATTGCAACTGATGCAACACCCAGAAAAATAAAAAATCTGTTTCGTAACTGTAGGATTATTGGACGTAGATTCAAGCTCGCCCACATCTATTTTAGAAACCAGAAAATTATAGAAGTTTCAACATTTCGCGATTCCTCAAAAGCATCTTCTCAAAATGATAGCCAAGAAAAAGACATAGAGGAGCAAGACAACACATACGGCACACCTTCGACCGATGCGTATCGCCGTGACCTTACGATCAATGCTCTCTTTTATGAGCTCTCAACATTTTCAATTATTGATTATGTAGGAGGAATGAAAGACCTGCAGTCAGGCACCATCCGAATAATTGGGGAACCTGCAGTCCGATTTGAAGAAGATCCAGTAAGAATGCTCCGTGCGGTTCGACATGCTGCTAGAGCGGGCTTTGAAATCGAGAAAAAGAGTGTTGACGCGATAAAACATCACCATGAGCTGCTAACAACGGCTTCTCAAGTACGGGTCTACGAAGAGTTTAAGAGAGACCTCTCAGGCGGCGCTGCGCTGCCGACACTGCGTCTTCTGCGACACACAGGACTCCTGACACACTTGTTACCCGAGTTGCTACTCAATGATGCTGCCCTACTCACCGAAAATAGTTACTTTTCTACTGTTGTCGAACGTATGGATTCGCACTTACGAGAACATAAAATTGAAGAGCCCTTAACTGCAATTCTTGGGCTCTTTGCTATATTTCTTGTTGCCTATCCGAGTTCGAAAGAACAGCTTCTTGAGCAGGAGCTTGAGCGAGAAGAGTTGGTTGATCACTTAAAGAGCTGTTTCATTAAACTGATGGTTCCGAGAAAAGAACGTGAACGGATTGATGACCTACTCGCCCTTTGGCTTCGGCTACGCCAGATGCCAATTGAAAAAGTAAAGAAGCTTAATCTTGAAAGAAGAAAATCTATAAGAAATCTGGAGCACCTTTTACGGTGGCTGGAAGGTGATGATTCAGACGGAAAGCTTCTCGAGCTCGTATCTCAAGCGGCTATCGCTAGGACAAAAGGGCATGGGACCAGAACTCGTACTCGAAAAGGAAGGCGTTCCCCTCCGAAGCGAAGGGCACGTGGATAGCCACCAAGTGAACTAGCATACGTGGTATCATGGAAAAGAGATTATCAATGATGAACTCGAAAGAGCCATTCGCTACTATCTCACTCTATTTTCAGGCTGCAATGAAAGCAGCCAAGACGCTTCTTCGTCAGCCAATTCTCATTCCTCTTTTTCTTTCTGCATTCGTTCTCTACCAATTCCTGGGGAGTGTTATACACTATTCCAGACTGGGAGTGAGTGGCGGCTTCTTGCTCGCTCTTATCCAATTAGTCTGGCTCACCTACCTTTTTCAATGGCTGACGATGGCAACTAAGGCTCAGCTCTCAACGGGTAGAGGATTTTTTTCATTAAAAAAAATCACTGAAGAACAGGATCCATGGATACATGTAAGAAGAGCAGCCCGCAAAGAGAGTTATATGGATGTTCTTCGCTTTAATTCGGAACTCTTCTTTGCCCTTCTCTCAGTGGCATTTCCTCTTTTTATCGTGCATCTGTTACTATCGGTTCTTGATAATAATGTGCTCCTGATCACCTTCTCTCTCTCCGCTTTTGTATTCCTTAATCCATTGCCAGAAGTAATCATCGCCTCATCCCTAACGGGCCTTGATGCTTTCAAAGAGGTGTTGGACTTTATGCGTCGACGATTCTGTATCTGGCTGTTTCCCATACTTTTACCAGTCGCCCTAAAACTTATCGCCAGTCCCATGAGCGTGTCACCGAACATCCTCTCAGAGCTCATCTCCCTTGCATCGCTCTCAGACCCAATTTATCCGACTGAAACCCTTCACACCGTAGTCCAAAATATCTTTATCCAGTATCCTCTCTTGGGAAGTGGTCTTGGCGTATTGCTGGTTCTCTACCTCAGTTTGTTTCGGCTAGAGCTATATCTACGGACTGCGGTATCCCCTCAAACTCTCTAGCATTTTATAGGAAAGAAAATCTTTCTTTCTAGACATGCTTTAATCCTACGTTTCATGTACCATATCCCAAACTGATACGGAGAAGAGCTCATGGACTCTCAAGAACCACGCCCAACCAAGTATATTTTTGTTACGGGGGGTGTGGTCTCCTCAATTGGAAAAGGGCTTACCACAGCCTGCATCGGATCACTACTCGAATCTCGAGGCCTACGTGCCACCGCTGTAAAACTCGACCCCTACATTAATGTTGACCCTGGAACAATGAGCCCGTTTCAGCATGGAGAAGTATTCGTTACTGATGACGGTGCGGAAACTGATCTCGACCTTGGGCACTATGCTCGGTTTATCGGCACTACTATGTCGAAGCTCAACAACTTTACCTCTGGTAAAGTTTATGAAACCGTAATTGCGAATGAGCGCCGCGGTGATTATCTTGGTGGTACCGTTCAGGTCATTCCACACATTACAGATGAGATAAAGCGGCGCGTTTATCTTGCCTCTAAAGGATATGATATTTGCCTTGTTGAGATCGGTGGAACTGTTGGAGATATTGAGAGTCTTCCGTTCCTAGAGGCAATCCGGCAGATGCGAGCTGAAATGGGGTCTGAAAACTGCCTGTTCATTCATGTTACACTTGTGCCCCATATAGCAGCAGCTGATGAATCAAAGACAAAACCGACACAACATTCGGTAAAAGAGCTTACTGGATATGGGATTATTCCGAATATTATTGTTTGTCGTTCGGAGAAGCGGCTAGAGAAAAACATCAAGAAAAAGATTAGCCTTTTTTGTAACGTTGATGAAAAATCGGTCATTAATGCCCCAGATGTCTCAACCATTTATGAGCTCCCTCTTCTGCTTCATGAAGAAGGACTTGATGAAAGAATCGTAGAAAAGCTGAATATTTGGACCGGCACCCCAGATCTCTCCAACTGGGAGCGCATTGTTAACGTACTCCGAAAACCCAAAAACGGCAGTATTACGCTGGCAATGATCGGCAAGTATGTAGATCTGACTGAAAGCTATAAAAGTCTATCCGAAGCGCTACATCATGGCGGCTTTGCTAACGACTGCACGGTAAAAATTGTCTATATCGACAGCGAAGATATTGAGAAAGGCTCAGTTGAGGAAAAGCTTCTTGAGGCGACGAATGGCGAAGGAGCTGATGCAATTCTTATTCCGGGTGGCTTTGGTGCACGGGGCCATGAAGGGAAGATTATGGCGGTTCAATATGCTCGAGAAAATAAAGTTCCCTTTTTCGGCATTTGCCTAGGTATGCAAATGGCTGTAATAGAGGGAGCCCGAAATCTGGCGAAACTGGCTGATGCCACAAGTGCTGAATTTAAACAGAGTGCTGAACATCCTGTTATTGACCTCATGGAGAGTCAGCGCAATGTCAGCGAAAAAGGAGGCTCAATGCGGCTTGGAGCCTATCCGTGCGTCCTTACCCAAAACAGCAAGTCTTATGCCGCCTATGGAACAACATCAATTAGCGAGAGACATCGGCATCGTTTCGAATTCAATAATGAGTATCGAGAAGCCATAGAGAAAGCAGGAATTATGATTGCTGGAACTTCTCCCAACAATGATCTTGTTGAGATCATTGAAATCGCTGATCATCCTTGGTTCATTGGAGTGCAATTTCACCCTGAATTTAAATCGAAGCCTCGAGAGCCTCATCCTCTGTTTCGAAGCTTTGTTGCAGCCGCGCTTGAACGAAGAAGTTCCAAAGCACTTTCTGATAAAAGTCAGAAAGACAAAAAGGTCATAGAGTTCACAAAAAAAAATGACGTTGCAAGCTCGTGTTAATGAGTAATACCCGCTTTCGACTCATGTAAACAGACTGGTTGTTGAAGGACGTCTGAATCAAACTATACAGGTCGATATGAGTAACCGAACACATACTATTCAAAGCATCGTTTCGCATGCTCAAAAGATGGCAGAGACTCGATCTGCTACGCCAGTTCCCACAAAGCCATTTCTCTTTTGTGGTCCTTGTCAACTTGAAAGTCGAGATCATGCTCTTTCCCTCGCTGAAAGAATAGCAGAACTTGCAAGTCAGTATGGATTCGCCCCAGTATTCAAAGCATCTTTCGATAAGGCAAATCGAACTAAAGCTGACAGCCCACGCGGAATTGGAATTGAGGAAGCGATACCTGTCTTTCAAGAGATTCAAGAACAATTAGACTTGCCAACGCTCACCGACATCCACCTACCAGATCACCCAGCGATACTTGATGGATGCGTTGATATTCTGCAGATTCCAGCTTTTCTCTGCCGTCAGACAGACCTCTTACGAGCAGCTGGACGATCAGGTCGTATCGTAAACATCAAAAAAGGGCAATTCCTTCACCCTCAAGATCTTGCCTTCGCGGGGGAGAAAGTTCGCCAAGACTCAGAGTCTGCTACTGTGCTCCTTTGTGAACGAGGAACCTTCTTTGGATATCGAGATTTAGTCGTAGATATGCGTTCTCTTGTTCAGATGAGAAATAGCGGCTTCCCCGTAATATTCGACGGCTCACATGTTGTGCAGTCTATGGGAGGAGCAAAAGGGGTATCTGGTGGGGATGCTCGTTTCAGTCATCCCCTCTGCCGAGCAGCTGTTGCCACTGGAGTTGATGGCATTTTTATCGAAACACATCAAAATCCCAGATCTGCCCCATCAGACGGTGATAGCATGTTGCCACTTGACGAACTGCCGCGCCTCCTAAAGAGCCTTCAAAAGATCTTTCAGGTGGTTCAAGATGAAGATGTTGGATTATAAGCCCCACCGACTGTAACGTTATGTATCTCAATAGGAAAACAAGCTATCTCCTAGCAATTCTTCTGGTCCTTCTCTTTTTCTTTATTGGAGCGCTTTTTCTCAATACCGGGTATCAACAGTCATCTCTTGCGCCGACTACGCCGCTGGAAAATCAGGATCAAGTATCGCAATCAACTCTTCCTTCGGATGAACCTCCGCTCAAAAAAACAACCCATGAAGCCGAAATCGGAGACATGAGCGAACAACCAGCAGAGGGATTTGCTCTGGAGAATTTCCATCGGAGTGAAACTCGAGATGGGAAGGTCTTATGGGAGGTCACAGGCCAAAACGCGCGCTATTTTCCAGAAGAGAATCGCATAGACATTGATGCATGCTTGTTTTTCACAAATGATG
Organism: bacterium; assembly: GCA_009926305.1. Classification (NCBI taxonomy): domain Bacteria; species bacterium. Next base: position 26,704 of record RFPC01000019.1, on the reverse strand, counting down.
AGAAAGGGCAAAAAATTGTTTTAAAGGCAAATGAGGCAACCCTGATTCTCAAAGGCCCTGAACTCCAGTCCGTATTCTTTCCGAAAGATGTCCGTGTGACCTATGGACGTGAAATGAGAATAGTAACATCAGAGGCTTCTTATGATCATAAGAAAGCTCTCGTTTCGACATCTGCGCATGTTCAGGTAATAGGAAATTGGTTTATAGTTGAAGGGGACGGTCTCCATGCCCGTCTTGATATAGAACAATATAAAATATTACGAAATGTCACGAGCATTCTTGAGCCTAAAAAACGAAGGGGTTAGTCAAATATGAAGGCACCGAAGCTAATCATACTCATCATCCTCCTCTATTCCCCAGCGCTACTGGCAAACGTGCCGGAAGCTGAACAGCCCCTTTTTCGTGCAGATTTTGAGAATGCACCAACGTACATTAAGGCAGACGAGATGACTCTTTCAGCATCAAGGCGCGAGGTGCAGTATCGAAGTAATGTTGAACTCATTCATGAAGATATGACTCTGACGTGTGATCAGCTCGAGGCTTCATATTCTGCTGAAAATGTTATTCAACAAATCACCGCTCGCGATAACGTCTTTATTGTTCGCGAAGAAGGCACCCAAGCGCGCAGTGAACTCGCTATTTATGAAAAAGCAACCGAGACGATTACCCTAACCATAAATCCAGAGATACAAGAGAAAGGAAGTATCGTTAACGCAGATAAAATAAGAATCTTTTTAAAAGAAGACCGCAGCGAAGCAGAGGGTGAAGTCCGAGTAAAGCTCGTGCAGAAGAGTCCTGCCTCTGGAGCAAAAGAAAAGAAAAAAGTAGAGCAAGCTGAGGAAAATAAGCAAAAGACGCAGGAGAGCCCGTGAACGGAATGCTCCCGAGAGCCTGCTATTTTGATATTGATGGAACCATTGTTGACAGCAGTGGAGCCATTCATCCGAAAGTTCTAGAGAGTATTGACTGGCTTCATGTTCGGAACATCGGAGTTGGAGTTGCGACAGGACGCCCCTGGTTTGCGGCGAAGCCAATTGCTGAAAAGATCCGTGCAACAGTACCGTGTTTGAGCTACTCTGGAGCGCTACTCACGAGTCCTGAAAATTGGAAAGAGATTCACTCACAAGCGCTCGAGATAAATCAAATAAGGGCGATTCTAACCTGTTGCGCTGAGTTCGATTGGTACGTCGAACTCTATGATTCTGATGCGTATTATGTAAAGGCACTGAATCACATCTCAACTATACACAAAGAGTACCTACATAAACTTCCTCAGATTCTCGATTTTAAGGATCCCAATCAGATAAAAGGACCGTTTCTGAAAGCGGTGATTGTCTTTGAGAGAAGCCCTTCCCCTGAATGCATCTCTGAAATCCTACGCAGAGTGCCAGATATTGAGATAGGAATTGGTCATGGAGCAGCTCATCCTCATATTCACTTCTTAAATCTGACCCATGCGAATACTGGCAGAGCTCATGGGCTCAACTATATTTGCGATGCTCTATCGTGTACCCCAAAAGAACTTATGGCATTTGGTGATGGGGCTTCAGACATTCACTTTCTATCAACGGTAAAATGGGGCATTGCCATGGATAATGCTGCAGATGAAGTGAAATCTACAGCTAGCTATACGGCACCATCGGTAGAAGACCAGGGCGTTTATCAGTTTCTCTCGAACTTCCTGTCCACCGTTGGCAACGAGAATACACCCTAAATTTCGCTTTCTTATTCCCTCCCAATGAAGAGGTGGAATTATCCTTTCGCGTGTGGAAGACTACTCCCCATAGTGTCATTAGAAAGGATTACAATGAAAAACTCCTCTTTTTTCCGAAATCTATTCTTCATAACAATCTTCGCTTTGGCTGCTTTTGGATTTTTACATTTGCCTCAACTCGCGCAAGCAGAAGATAAAACGGTACTCAAAATTGATACTGCGCAAAGTTCAGTAAAATGGCTCGGCAAAAAGTTAGCTGGACAACATAATGGAATCGTAAAGCTAAAATCTGGTGCCGTGACACTATCTGAAGGCGCTATCATCGGTGGCAACTTCGTAATTAATATGCAGACAATAGAAAATGAGGATATAGAAAGTCCGAAGTGGAGAAAGAAATTAGAAGACCATTTAAAATCAGAAGACTTTTTTAATGTATCGAAATTTCCCGAGGGAGTTTTCTCAATAAGTAATGCGAAAAAAGGCGGTGAACATTCAACTCTGATTAATGGCAATCTTTCAATAAAGGGAATCTCTCTTCCTGTTACTCTGACAGCTTCTATTATCGAAGACAAAGGGATCTATACAGCAAAAGGCACCGCAACTATTGATAGAACAAAGTGGGAGATTCGATATAACTCAGGAAAGTGGTTTGATCCCGCCATCCTCGGTGACAAACTGATCTATGATGATATAGAAATTGAAGTCAATATTGTAACTCTTCCATCTTAGTGAATCCTCACGAAAGATGCTGCATGGCTTTCGTTTATAGCTGACTCGAGTTAGTGTACAGGCATAGAATTTCCCTATGTTGGAGATTGTGGACATAAGAGAGAGCAGATGCACACGCTAGCAGCAGAAGCCATAACAAAGAGCTACGCTAAACGACCTGTTGTGCGGGGCGTTTCTCTTTCTGTTCATTCAGGAGAAACCGTAGGCCTCCTGGGACCCAATGGTGCTGGGAAAACCACAAGCTTCTATATGTGTGTTGGACTGGTAGCTCCAACCTCTGGAAGAGTCTTACTTGATGGTGAAGATGTCTCTCAACAACCAGTCTATGAGAGGGCGCGGAAGGGTATAGGATATCTTCCTCAAGAGCCCTCTGTCTTTCGAAAGCTGACTGTTGAGCAAAATATCATGGCGATATTGGAGACAATTCCAACACTCGCTACGGATAATAGTCGTAAAGAACGTCTTGAAGAGTTGTTGGAGATGCTAGGAGTAGCAGAGCTGCGTACCAGCTTAGCCAGTGCTCTCTCAGGTGGCGAACGTCGGCGAGTGGAAATTGCTCGAGCACTTGCACTGAATCCATTTTTTTTACTTCTCGACGAGCCCTTCGCTGGTATCGATCCAATAGCAGTAGGAGATCTGCAAATTATTATAGACGGATTACGGAATCAGGGCATTGGAACTCTGATTACTGACCATAATGTGCGTGAGACTCTAGGGATTTGTGATCGTGCTTATATTTTAGTAGACGGCAAGGTCATGGTTGAAGGTAGCCCGAAAGAAATCGCTTCGAATCCAGATGCGCAAAAGTATTATCTTGGAGAAGGCTTTGTGCTCAATTAAGAGAGTGAAGTCGTCCTATCAACTCAAAGAGTCCTCTCTCTTCCACTACGATACCCGAACACTCTGCTTTCCCTCCTCCGCATGCTCTTACACCAGCCATTTGTCACATGAAAAAGACACCACTGTTACAATCGTTCTATGGATTTTCGATGTATTATCAGCATATTAGGAGAATTGGCATAGTTTTCTCCTGTTTTCCGCACTCTATCCTAGACAGAAACATCAAAAGAGAGGCATTCAATTGGAAAGACAAGAGCGCTCTCTTAACTGGATGTCATTAGGGTTTCCTTAAGAGGCTAGGAAGAAAGAGGTTTTTCGGAAGCGTATGGCACTACAAGCAAAACTTGTCCAAAAAATGAGTCAGTCACTGATGATGACTCCCCAGTTGCAGCAAGCTATCAAGCTGCTACAACTGGGACGACTAGAATACATTGATGCAATACAACAAGAACTTCTGGAAAATCCGGTTCTAGAGGAAATACGAGAAGAAGATGGTGCCGATGATGAGCCACTTCCAAGAGAGGCAACATCGAGTGACGTTGATGATACCTCTGGGGAGCTTCATACTGTAACTGGACTAGAACCTCAAGATAGCCCCGTAGACTGGGAACGCTACCTCGAGAACCTGGGAGACTATAGCAGTAGCGCGGGAACTCGCGAGGTCTCAGGTGATAAAGATCAACCATCGCTTGAAGCCACTCTCAGCAAGGAGATAACATTTCGAGAATTTCTCCTCTCTCAGATTCGCATGAGTGATGTTCAGCAAGAAGATAAAGAAATCATTATAAATATACTGGGAAATATAGACCCGAATGGTTTCCTTACCCTAACCTATGAAGAGATTGCTGAACTTTCCCATAGCACCCCTGAGCAAGTTCATTCCGTTATTCGGGAAACACTGAGAGATCTGGAGCCGGCAGGTGCATTCGCAAGAAATCTCGGTGAATGTCTACTTTTTCAACTCGAAGATCTCGGACTAGAAGAGTCACTTGCTGCGAAAATGGTAGACCGGCATTTAGACAAGCTCGAGCGCCGGCGCTATGACTTGATAGCAAAGGAAGAGGGGGTTGAATTATCTGAAGTTCATGCTGCCGTAAAAGTTATCCTTGCTCTCGAGCCAAGACCTGGACGGCAATTCGCCGAAGAAGAAACACGATATGTTGTGCCGGATATTTACGTTTATTCCGTCGGAGGCGAATGGGTTATCTCGCTGAATGAAGACGGTTTACCAAAACTACGGGTAAGTCCGTACTATCTAGAGGCACTCAAGCGCGCCAGTGAAAACGAGCCAGAAAACAAAGTTTATCTTAATGACAAGCTCAAGTCTGCTTCTTGGCTCATCAAGAGCATTCATCAGCGTCAACAAACGATCTACAAGGTCACAGAGAGCATAGTAAAATATCAGAAAGAGTTTCTTACCTATGGAATCGAGCGACTAAAGCCACTAGTACTTAAAGATATTGCAGACGATATCGGCATGCACGAATCCACCATTAGTCGGGTCACGACAAATAAGTATGTTCATACCCCTCAAGGTGTATATGAGTTAAAATTCTTCTTCACACCAGGTATTAAGACCGGCAATGGAGAGATTTCTTCATCTAGCGTCAAGGAGCGAATACGCCAAATTATTGCTGAAGAGAACCCTAAAAAACCTATCAGCGATCAGAAAATTGTTGAGATGTTAGAGGGAGATGACGTTCAAATCGCACGGAGAACAGTAGCAAAATACCGAGAAAGCCTAGGGATTGCCTCCTCTTCTCGAAGAAAACGGGTATGTTAAGACCCCAAATAGGGCTCATATCATTAGCTTTTGTTATTTTCTACTCATGATTCTTATTCTCATTTCCGAAAAATACGTTACAATAAAAACTAGAGTTTTCTATCACCTAAAGGAGGCAATATGGTTCAGTCAAAAGTTGTTAATCTCAATATTAATTTCCGAAATACTGAGTCCACTGAACCTATTAAAGCCTATGCCAATGAGAAAATAGCAAACTGCCTAAAAAAGTTTATTCATCACGATGTTGAAGCACACTTGGTGCTACTCGTAGAAAAGAATAGACATACGGCTGATATTTCATTTCATGTAGATGGCGCAGATTTCGCTTGTAGAGAAGAATGTGAGAATTTGTATGCATCAATAGATAAGCTTGTTGATTCGCTAGGAAGCCAGATGCGCCGGCACAAAGAAAAAATGACAAATCACACGGCACGATAGCCTCTCTATTGAACAGAGGTGCGAATGGAGTCGCTTTACCCAAGGTATAGCAGTCCTACTTGAACTTTGAAGTGCCTGACAAACGGAACCTGAAGAGGCGCCCAGCTTTAGGTGAGAAAACTTCAACTATCGACTCGTTGGCTAGTAGCATCTGCTGCGCTCGATTCCTGAGCAAAAGAATTCTTTTAAAGGTGACGAGACCAGACTAAGATCATACACTGGTAATTATCATCCGCCGTTGAATTAACTGTCTTACTACGAGTTCCATCACGTTCATGCCATCTTCTTCGATACCATTTTCTGAGGACATACAACATATTGAGAGCCTCGTTCTTCTTATTGGACTTTCAGGAGCTGGAAAGTCTAGTGCGAATAGAGCATTTTCAGATGAAGGGTATTACTCGATTGATAATCTTCCCATAGCACTCCTACCAAACTTTCTTTCCCTGTCTCGTAGCAATCCAACGCGATTTAAAAAAACAAGTGTCCTGTTAGATATCATCTCAGAGGAACAACGAGAGCAATTCATTGAATTTATAGAGGACTTGCCACAAGACTCTCCCTCATGGCAAATAATTTTCCTCGATACTGACTCCCAGACACTACAAAAACGGTACAGCGAGACACGACGTCCGCATCCTGCACTCTCCTCAAATCCTCCCCCGACTTCTGAAAATAATATGTCCTTGTCTGTCACCTCGTTACCAGAGGCCATCGAGTGGGAACGGACCCTACTCCACCCACTAAAAGAGCGGGCAAGCGTTATCATTGACTCCTCTAGACTCTCTCCGCACGATCTCAGACGGCAAATCAGCTCCACAATAGCCTCCTTCCACAAACAGCAAGGAAGAAAGCTACAAGTTCACTTTCAGTCATTCGGTTTCAAGTTTGGCGCCCCAACCGACTGCGATCTCATTATTGACGTCCGATTCCTTCCCAATCCTCATTTTGACGAGCAGCTTCGTCCTCTGACTGGCCGAGATGCGCCTGTAAAAGAATACGTTCTTGGCTCTACCGTGACGCAAGAGTTTATAGAACGCTATCTTAACTTGCTTGAGTTTCTCCTCCCTCACTATATTCATGAGGGAAAGGCATATTTAAACATCGGAATCGGCTGCACTGGAGGCAAACATCGCTCTGTGGCAATTGCTCAAGAACTCGCAGCACGGCTTTCCAGTGCTCAATGTGATATTAGGAGCACCGATAGAGATCGAGAAAAGAGCTAGTCGAGTAGCGAGCCGCTGAGTGCACAATTTGTCTCCCTCTCATCGACACAGCCAATGGCATCTGCCTTGACCTATGCGAAAAATTTTAGGATTCTTACGAGATTACAAATCAACTTTGCAGTCGTAGTAAACCTCGATCCAGAAAGACAGGAATTATCAAAGGGAATATCGTCGTGAATCATCGAACATATCTTTTTACTTCAGAATCCGTTTCAGAGGGTCATCCAGATAAAGTCTGTGATCAGATAAGCGATGCAATACTCGATGCACACTTGGCAGGAGACAGAAACAGCCGGGTCGCATGTGAGACCCTCGTGAAAAATGGAGTAGTCGTACTCGCTGGCGAAATTACGTCGAATCACTCCGTAGCCTATGAAGATATTGTTCGGGAAACGATCCAGAAGATTGGCTATACGGATCCTGTACTTGGTTTTGATCACTCTTCGTGTGAGATACTTACTTTTATAAACGCACAGTCTCCCGATATTAGTCAGGGAGTTACGGAAGGTGAGGGCGCTTTCAAAGAACAGGGCGCAGGAGATCAGGGATTAATGTTTGGCTTTGCCTGCAATGAAACGCCAGAATACATGCCACTCCCTATCTCACTCTCACATCGCCTTGTCCATGAGCTTGCACTTCAACGAAAAGCTGGAGAACATTACCTAAAGCCAGATTCTAAATCTCAAGTTACGGTCCGCTATGAAAATGGTAGTCCAGTACATGTTGACTGTGTTGTTATCTCCACGCAACACCAGGAGGGATACAATCAACAACAACTTTCAAGGTACGTCATAGAGACTGTTGTAAAGAAAATCGTTCCAGAACACCTCTTGTCTGAAGACACCACTTACCTAATCAATCCGACTGGAAATTTTGTCATCGGAGGTCCGGTAGGAGATGCAGGACTTACCGGTCGAAAAATAATTGTTGACACCTATGGAGGATACAGCCGACATGGTGGAGGTGCATTTTCAGGGAAAGACCCCTCAAAAGTAGACCGCTCTGCTGCTTATATGTGTCGTTATGTCGCAAAGAATATCGTGGCTGCTGGGCTTGCTGATAAGGCTGAGGTACAGCTTGCGTATGCGATTGGAGTAGCTGAACCAGTATCAGTTTTAGTAGACACCTTTGGTACCGGCAAAGTTTCTGAAGAGAAAATCGAATCGGCAGTAAGAGAAAACTTCTCCCTTACTCCGAGGGGAATCATTGATTCGCTAAATCTCTTAAATCCCATTTATGCAGCGACTGCAGCTTATGGTCACTTTGGTAGAGAAGCGACGAAAGACGGTCACTTTAGTTGGGAAAAACTTGATAAAACGTCTGAGCTTCAGGCGCTGCTCTAAAGAGAATGACCAAATTCAAAGAGGTATATTCCGAAAACTAGGGCAGCACGTCGAATATCATTTATCGCGAAATAGGAAGTTAAGGGCGAGAGCGTCCGAGTGTTGCTCCTGGAAAAGGATCGTATACTTTTCGTGACGGATCTGGAGATATTAAGGCGCTTTCATCATTTACCTGGCGTCTCATCTCAATCAACTCTAACCGTTTTCTCCTTAACTCTTCTGCGTTATTGTCGATAGCTCGATCTAGCTTCGCCAGTTCACGATCATTTTCGGAAGAAACGGCATAGTACGCAAGCAAAGCTCCTGCTGGGGCACCTATCGTGGCACCAAGTAAAGCGCTTGCCGCGACATCTCCTGCTGGAATAACTGCACCAATCAGTGCACCGGTGCCTGCACCAGCAAGGCCTCCCCGTACAGCACCCACCTTGGCAACATCACGCGGTTCTGTTCGTGAAAGGGCACATCCCGTCCCAAAGCTGAGGATAAGACCCAACATACTCATGGTGAACAAAAAGGACCTCATTCATTACTCCTGTACATTCTTTCCTTCTCTTGTTATGAGGTTTTTTCGGGAGGAGTAACAGAATCTTCTGTTTTTTCCGAAAGAACATAACCCCCTGTATAAACAGTTAGATTCTCTAATTTCACAGATGTCCTACGAATATTTCAGACCCCGTAACATCACGCCCGTACTCTTAACCGCATAATACGTATACAGGGCTGGATTCTTTTAATCAGGCTCTCTGAAAGGTTAGTTTTGGATTATGTCTACTCTTTTTCAACCTCCACGGCATCATGATGTCTCTGATGAGCCAGAGGAAAATGCTCCTGGCACATTGGGAGCATTTAATCGCGAAGCTGTCAGCAAACGAACGGATCCCTTCGGCTATGGTGCCACTGCAAGAGTCAACGCTGTGCTCGGAGATATCCAGTTTGATGGAAATGAAATCTTAATTGATTATGGGGCAGGGCATGATTCAAAGCTCATGTCTGAGCTTGAACATCCCTTTATTAATTCTTTCCTAAAGACAGCTCCTTCACAGGATCAGCTGAGACAAATCCTCACGGGCTTTAGTGGCAACGAGATGCTGCCAACTCCTGAGGGAGAGGCATCATGGTCAGAGATTGCTCAACGTCACATCACTGGTGAACTTTCTAACGAGGATATTATAGGCATACTCTGCAATGACAATTTTGAAACGAGGGAACAAAATCATATTAAGTTTAAAACTGAGTACCAACGACAAATAAAGCTGTCTCAATCCCGCTTGGACATGATTGGAAATGCCCTTGAGACTGGAGATATAACTACCGTCTATCAGGTTTTAAATTCTATTCAAAGCAAGCGTGAAGGAGATCTTATCCGACGTGAATTTAAGAACCGACTGGAAGAGCATGGACTGAAAGAGCAGTCTTTTAGCGACTACATCGAAGAAAAATTAACAGCTCACTATGAAAAGAAAGAAAAACCATTAAGTGATGATCTAAAGAATCATATCGTACGAACTATCGAAGGCTTAGACGGCTTTAACGCGGTTCGAACTACTGAACAATTAACAGAAGCACTAAGCAAACTCCCCAGTCAATATCGAACAAGTGGTTTGTGGGAACATTTAGGAACCGCGGCACTTTTTGGGGGTATTGGGGGGATATCAATGCTCATTGGTCGTCAAACCGGACTGAACCCTATTGTCTTGGGAGCAAGCACCGCCTTGGTGGCTGATACCGTTATGAAAGAATTCGGCCAAGTCGATAAAGATAATTTGTATCGAGATATCGAACGACTGACCGCTGGACTCTCTGAAAGCCAGAAACAGGCAATCCGAGAACGATTTGATGGAATTGAAGTAATTCCTGAAGAATTAGAGGAACAAATAAGGATGTCCTTAAAAAACTCTACAGAAGAGTCCGCGATTTCACAAGAATCCATTGCTACAACAGCCAAGGAGACGCTAGACAAGCTTCAGGGGGATACACTTTCTAAAGCAGAAAAAACTCAAATGATTTATGAACTAGCTCAAAAGCTACAAACAGACTTAACAGTAAACGGGGATACTGCTAAAGATATATTTGATATTCAAATTAATGAGCTTCTTAAGAAACAAGAGGAGTCACAGAAACAAGAGGAGTCACAGGAACAAGAGGAGTCACAGGAACAAGAGGAGTCACAGGAACAAGAGGAACCACAGAAACCAGAGGATAAACCCAGTTTATATGATCTGATAGCTAACAATACGGAGATAACGAAAGAAAAAGCAAAAGATATATTTCAAGATTCTTTTAAACCAGATTCAATTGCTTCCGCAATCTTACAAGAAGCTGCAGTTCTATCTCAAGCCCTTAGACAACTGGAAACCACAATTGGCGAAATAGATTCGGAGAAAGAAAAAGAGGCAAAAGAAAAGTGGATAGAATTAAACAAAAAAGATTCTGAAATTCAACTTACTGAAGACGATAAAAACAATTTGTATCTACAACGCGAAGATGTGGAAAAGAAGCTTGAGACTATTGTTGACCGATATCTTCTTGGAAGGCATGAAGAGGCGATAGTAACGAATATTTCGCTCTCAAAGAGCCAGCAAGGAAAAGTCTTAGAAAGCCTTGAAAAGAAACTCTCTGAGCATAAATCATTAAACTCTAACCTTGACTGGACAATGGAAGACCGAGTCTCAATAGCTTTCTATGATAGGGAAAAGCAAGCAATAGTATCGATTGATATCATCCCAAATTGGAACAATCCGAACTGGACTCCGGTCGGAGCCAACCTGAGAGATCCACAAAAGAGTTGGCAACTATTCGTACCATAATATGGTTAATTCTTAGCTCTCAGCTCTAAGCTTTTTCAACAAAGAGCGTTTTGGCTGCTACAAAGATCCACTTTCAAGATGACTTTGACTTGAGAACTTGCTTGGATTCATTATTATTAAATGATGGAGAAAAGATGGATTAACCAATACATTCCCTTATCACATTCAAGTGATCGAATTCTTGAAGAATCCAAGGGAAGCTTTAGTCCTAAGGCACTTGGGGCATTTAAAGCTCTGAAGCAACAATTTTCTCAATTCGTGCTAGAGATTGGATCTGGTTCAGGAATGCACCTCATTAATCAGGCAAAACAGCACCCTGATACTCTACATGTTGGAGTCGAGCTACGCTACAAACGAGCCTTTAAGACAATTGAGAAAGCGGAAAAACAGGGTCTTTCGAATGTATTTATAATTCGAGGGAACGCGAGCCTGATTCAAGAACTTTTTGAGCCGAAAGAGCTCTCTGCTATCTACATTCATTATCCCGATCCATGGAGAAAAAAACGGTGGCAAAAACATCGAATTCTTCAAAAAGATTTTCTGCACTCTCTAGCCAATCTGCTCCATGCGGAAGGAATAATTTCATTTCGTACCGATCATACGGAATATTTCGAAGAAGTACTGACCCTCGTAGACGCATCAGAGGAATTTTCTGTGAAAACCCTCTCTCGACATCTTTATCAAGACTCTCCCGCAACTTTCATTCCATCATCTGAATTTGAAGCCCTCTTCTTCTCACAGGGAGTGCCGTTAAAGGCTCTTACCCTAAAGCGACTATAAGCTCCTGTTTTTATTGCTCTTCCCTCTCTCCAGTCATCAGAAGAACCACTCCCTTTTACCTCTTCCCGCCATATCCTGTTTCTCTCATACTCGCCTAGCTCTTGTACGATTCACTCCCAAAATAGACGAATGGTTCGTTCTTCAACCTCATTTTCCATTCGCTTTTAGTAGAGCCAACCAGAAACAAGGAGTATAATGAAGGAGATAGGTCATCGTTTCTCATGTAGAGCAAGTGTTTACACTTTTATTACATTCGCGGGGGCGATTTTTCCATCTTAAAGGGGTTCGGTAGTCACACGGGGTGAGTACCAGTTATTTTTTGGGTTGTAAGGAGGTTTAACGATGGAAAAAGATGTTCAGAAGTCCATCAGTACAATTGAAATCACTATCGGAGAGCTTGTTGAAGTTCTTACTGAAGTCGCTCGAGAGGACAGTGATACCGAGATAGAAAGCTACGAGCTCGCAGCACAGACGCTCGGTGAGATTCTTACACGACAAAACTTTGATCTGAACCGTCTCAATGCCTAAGTGCTTTCTTTAGGGATTATTTCAGATTCTTTCTTGCTCACTTGAGAATGTGCTTTCCCTCTTTTATCTCGATGAGATACGGTAAGCAGGGTATATATCTAGTCCTTACCAGACTACCAAGCGCATTTAAAGAGCACTAACGTGATTACTCTTGAGTCTGTTTCGAAGCATTTTGGTTCTTTCATTGCGGTTGATTCTGTATCGCTTCATGTCAATCCCGGTGAGATTTTTGGATTCCTGGGGATCAATGGAGCAGGAAAGACGACTACGCTGAGAATGATTTCAGGAGTCCTTGCTCCCTCCTCAGGGAAGATTCTACTTGATACTTTTGATATGAGTTCTGAGCCAGAAAAAGCGAAAGCGATTACTGGCTATATTCCTGATCGCCCATATCTCTACCCTAAACTCACAGCTATAGAATTTCTCTCTTTTATGGGAGAGCTTTACCGCGTACCCTCGAGCCTTCTTCGTAAGCGCATAGAAGATTTACTTGAGCATTTTGGGCTTTCAGAGTGGGGAGCACAGCTTATCGAGCAATTCTCACACGGTATGAAACAACGTCTTGCAACCGCAGCTGCGCTTATCGCAGAACCAAAAATTCTTGTAATTGATGAGCCAATGGTAGGGCTAGATCCACATGGCGCACAACGACTAAAGAGCTCATTAAAACAATTTGCAAGGGAGGGAATGAGTATTCTCCTTTCAACTCACTCTCTCCATGTTGCTGAAGAACTCTCACATCGAATTGCCATTATGGACCAGGGGAAAATTCTTACTATAGGCACTCTCGAGGAGCTTCAGGAGCAAACGGGTAGTCAAACTCACGGGCTCGAAGAGATATTTTTAAAACTTACTCAAAACGAAACTCAAACGCGTAGTTCTCGTCCACCTAATAATTAAAGGCTAAGGTACGCGTATCGTAAGTGGAGCGAGCTCCAGTTTAATACCTCGTCGCAGAAGGGAAACTGTGATCTGCTCTGGATAACGCTGCTGTCCGTGAATCTGACCTCCAATGTAACGAAATGAAAGTACGGGCTTTTCTCTAAACTGATCTGAGAGTTCAAGGAATTCCAGTATTCCTCCATCACTTTTGCCCAGTTCCATCTTTATTAAGCGGGAGGATACAAGCCCCTTTTCTTGAGACCACAGGAACGTTCCTTCCGAATTTACTTCTCGCCAGATACTTTCTGGAATTCTTCCAAGAAATAGTCGAAGAAAATCTGAAGGCTTTACCAATCTTCCCACAGCTCTAAAGATATCTCTATGTGAAATCTTCTCTTGAGAAGCGCTTCCTTGTTCTTCAAAATCCAATGCCTCATCAGATTTAGTAGAGATGTAGAACTCTTCCAATATTGTAAGCGAAGTAAGAGGAAGAACTTGTATTCGGAACGACTCCTTCGAGACAGGCGTTATAATGACCCGAATAGTTGTATGCTGGCTGCCAAGATCTATCCTTAGCCGTCCGAAGATTATCGGAAGTGGACTTTCATCAGCCATTACAAAGGCTCTCTCTACATTAAGAATCTCCTCCTTTGAGAACACATTCTCAGATGAATGACTACGATGCGAAGGATGTTGTAGGGAACATCCTACAGAAAGAACAAGAACGGAGCTAAGAATCAATCTACTGAAAACTCCAGTTTTCATATTTCTCTCTGTCTTTTCCGTCTGATACGTTCTACGGCTTCGCGCTCATCTGCCGAAAGATCTTCTGCTTCCCTCTGAAGCACCTTCCCATAGGCCTCCTCAGCCTTTGCAGTCTCACCGAGCGCCTGTAAAACATCGCCAATGTGTTCCAGGATAACAATATCCCCCTCTGTGAGCTGAACCGCTTTTTCAATGTATTGCTTCGCTGCTTTTAAGTTCCCGCGCTTGAAGTGAATCCAACCCAGTGTATCTAAGAAATATCCATCCTCAGGCCGTATTTTTAACGCGCGAACGACTAATTTCTCTGCTCGCTCAAGCTCTATCTCTCTCTCAGCCAAAGCATACGCAATATAATTCAAAGCATAAGCATGATCTGGGTTAAGAGCTATAATCTGCTCCATGATTTCGAGCGCCCCAGCCTGCTGACCAAGCTTATCCAAAACTCGCGCTTGTTCAAACAGCAGACTCTCATTATCTCCATGTAATACTAATCCTTCACGAGCTGCCTCAAGTGCCTCATCTTCACGATTCATTTCTGATAAAATTGTTACTAAACGAGCCCAAATGGCAGAATGTTCCGGATAGTGCTCCAGAAGGAGACGAAGCTCTTTTACTGCTCTAACTGGATTGCCATCTTCTCGAAGAATAAATGCCAACAAATAGCGTGCATGAAGGTAAAAACTAGATTCATGAGGAATCTCTTCTAAAAGGTCAAAGGCCTTAATACGCCGGCCTGTACTCACGTAAAGGCTTGCGAGTTCATATCGGACGGAGTCATTTTGAGGCTCATCTGTGAGAATCAATAAAAGTTGTCTTTCTGCTTCTCCGTAATTCTCCCTCCTTGCTTCAAGCTGAGCCAATTCAAGACGAACATCTCTGATTTTACTATATTCATATCCTTCGAGCGCAGTAGTGTCTTCTAGCAATCTATTAAACTGTACGACTGCTTCATCTAGCTTATTCTCTGCAACCAATAACTGCGCGAGAAGAAGATTTGCGCGATAGTTAAAAGGCTCTAACTCTACCATCTGCTCGCACAACTCACGTGCCGCCTGAATATCATTATTCAACATATAGAGCCGGCCGAGAGAGCTGAATAACTTCTCATTCAAGCCACCTCTTTTAATACCATCTTCATATACTTCTTGGGCTTTCTTAAGATCATTCGAGGATTCATATAAGTCTCCAAGCACCCATAGTGCCATTCCAACATCCTCAGCTTCATCAATATGGTCTACGACAAGACTGATTGCCTCTTCCCTCCTCCCTTGCTCCTGAAGGAATTCTGCGTAGTAAAAAAAAGCTCCTTGAATTGGATCCTCAGAAGCTGAAAGCATTTCCTTATAGTGCTTCTCTGCCTCCTCGAGTTCTCCAGCCGAAGCGAGGAGAATAGCCAACATAAAGTGGTAACGAGAATTATTCGGATTTGCTAACAGTGCCTTTTCAACCTCTCGTCTGGCATCTTCTCTTTGCTCGTTTCGCATATACAGCTCTGAGAGAGTCCAGTGAAGTTTTTCTACTGGGAAAGGTATTTGATTGCTCACATCCTTTAAGTACTCAAGAGCCTCGTCATACTGACCATTCAGATAAGATAAATTACCAGCGACGTATCGAAAGAGAATATTCGAGCGCTCCTCTAGCTCTTGGTCCATATTCGTAGTTTGTGCATTTCTTATTTCTGACTCGAATGAAGAAGGACTACTCTCTGGATGCAACATACTGCTACATCCAGAGAACCATACTAGCTGAGACAAAATACAAAAGAATAACCAAATTGGTGATGAAGATATGATATTAGAAATTCTCAATTGCTCCCTCATTCTTTCAGTCATACAATCATATTACAAACCGTCGCAATTTCTACAAGAATGCAAGAGCACAGTCTCTCAAGAGAAGAAGAAAAAGACCACCTACTGAACGGGGGTTGGACAGAGGATTCTGCCTTTATTCACTTTATCACGCGCCTTTTCTCGATTCTGACCCCCCACATTCCAGGGTCCTTTCTCCTTGCAGAGCCTCTATTTACGCCTTTACGTGGTAATGAATTACAGACACTTCACTCGTCTTCGTCACAAACCACACCAATAGCGGCGCTGAATGCCTTACACGAATTCGGATATTGGAAAGACAACAATAATCAGCACGGCGTTATTCTCACCCCAGAAGATGCCGCAGACGCGGTAATCGAGCGATGCTTTATCGATACTCCAACTCCTTCGTCCCTTACCATTCTTGATCCAGCATGTGGCACAGGCATCCTGCTTTGTCGCTCGCTTCTTTGGGCATATCGAAACAAACTCTTCTCCACATCTCAAGAAGCAGCGAACTTTATACGGCACTCCATATATGGAATCGATCGAGATCCCGTAGCCGTATCGCTTTCGCGGTTTGCTCTCCTTCTCACACTCTCCCAACTTTTTCCTGAAGACATGTCTGAACATCTTAGGAGTTACCGGGAATGGAAAGGGAATTTTTATTGTGGAGACTTTCTTTCTTTTCGAAAAAGTGATCAGAAACGAATCTTCGACTCCCTTGAGTGGAAAAATTCGAATCTTCCCGCACAGTTCTCTCATATCGTTGCCAATCCGCCATACGGTCTTTCTCGTAATGGTCAAATTCGAGAAGATATTCTCAAGAAATATAAAGCCGAGTTTAATGCAATTCTTTGTGGTAAACCCAATAAATATCTTCTCTTTTTTGCAGCCGCCCTTTCACATCTCGTGCAGGAAGGCAGACTCTCCTTTCTCATTCCTAATTCATGGCTTGGTATTCGGTCTGCAAGAAGGTTTCGTCAGAAAATTCTGCATGACGGTCATCTGATAGCCATTGATACTTTCGAGAAGCGAATATTTCCAACCAAAGGTGTTGAGGCAGTCATTGTTACAGCACAAAAAAGCTTTCGTTCGACCTTTTTGACCAGAACGTTTCGCTCCATTCAATCAACCGAGCCGTCATTGAAAGCAGTGATCAGTTGTCAGGAACTTCTGAAAGAGGATAACCAGGCTATCATTCCGACAGGCTTTAGTAATGATCTTATCGCCATTCGACGAGCCCTCCTAGGAAACTCAATCACACTAAGCGATGCCGAGCTCTGTGTTACCCCTAAAATAGCATTACAAGTCTATGCAACTGGAAAAGGCTCTCCACCCCAAACAGGAGAGATTGTGCGAAGTCATCCATTTCATTCCGCTTCTCCAGATGGCAAGAATTCCAAAAAATACCTTCGCGGCAACTCTGTCTCACGATTTTCCCTATGTTGGGCAGGAGAATGGCTTATGTATGGACCATGGGTGGCGGAGCATCAACCTGAAGACCGATTTCGAGGTCCGAGACTCTTAGTGCGAGAAATAATTAATCCAGCACCCTATTCCTTTGTTGCGACATATACCGAGGAGGAATTTTTCTACAATCGCTCCATTCTCCACATTATTCCCGACAATGACTGCCCTTATCCAGAACGCTTTCTACTTGGGCTTTTGCTCCTTCTGAACTCAAAAGTAGGTACTCTGTACTTAAAAACATGTGGTCGAAAGACCTCGCGGACACTATTTCCTAAAGTAGTTCTTGAGGATCTTAGTGCCTTTCCAATACCACTAAACTTTCGAGAATGCGCGACTGAGCTTGCCGTAGAATGCAAACGATGCTTACGCGCTCCCAATGAAGCTTTTCCTGCCTCGATGAATCGAGAGATTGCCTCTCTCTATGGTCTCCGTATTGAAGACGTTGAATCTTCGCTAAGAACTATTCGATGAAATTTCGACCTGTACCGCGTCGTCTCGTCGCTGCTCTCGCTTTTGAGCTTGCTCTGCTGCTTGGGCCTCGCGCTGCTGTTCCTCTGCAGCACTTGCCCTTGCACGTTCTCGCCTTGCCGCCTTTTTATCCTCAGAAGATACCCCTTCTATTGTCATGAGAACCTCTTACTTTAAACTGTCTCCCTCTGCGGCTATCGCTTTTATCGGCATATTATAGGACTCACTGGAGAAATTCGGATAAATTTTCATCCGAATTCAAAACGCTTCTTAGCTCTTGCTCCGATATATCTCCACCTCTCCACGCTTTTCTCGTAGTTCATATTGATGCTCCTTAAGAGCAATACGCAGCTCATCAGAGAGGTACGCTCTATGCCCAACAACAAGTGAGATACTCCTCTCAAAGAGAAGTGATTCCAGGTGAGCTTGTGATAAGAGATGAAAACGCCTCTGGTCTATTTCACTCAGGCGTTCCGTAACAATACCTCTGCCAAAATGATTCTCACTCCCTTTTGCAGTGGTACGTTCTATTCCGACAAGATATCCAGGCCATAACGCAAGCACCACATCTGCAGGCTCTGTATAATCCTCAATTTGCTGACCAATCTCTTGAACTTTACTGATATTCCAATCCTCAGCGCCTCTCTCATTCCCTATGCCGATTACCCCAGTACCACTTTTCGTATAACGCTCAATATCTGTAAATAGATGGCGCTCATACACAATTCCGCATACCACGACTCCCATCCCGATTATAAATCGAGGAAGTCCCTTTTTTTGATATAGCAGTGCTGAAAGACTCGTGAAGAGAACTATAACGGCGAACGGTATGACTGTTACAAAATACTGCACATACGTAGGGGTCGGAATAAAGCTAATGAAAAATAGAAGTACACCAACCACCCCAGAAAGTCTCGCCGCAAATGGAAGGAAGCGCCACATTGACAGAAGCCCCAAGAAAAGACCACCGAATAAAATTGGAGTTTGGAAGCCACTAAACTTTTGACTAGGGAGACCTAAGGAAAATAATACCTCAAAAATACGCCACTTTCCTGCAACTGCATCCTGAAAAGACAAATCTGAGCGGTGAAGATGATATGCAACGTTAGAAAAAAGAAACGAGTCTTTACTGACAAAAAATAGTGTGAAAGAAGGAATAGAGCCAAGCAGCACTCCACTGAAAAAATAGCTAAAAGATTTCTGGCGTGCCGGCGTATTCCATAAAAAGAACAACGGAATAACACATAGGGGGAGAAAAAAGAGTCGAGCTTGAGCAGCGAGAGAGAAAGCAACGCCACTCAATAATACCCAACCTGGATACGATTTGATTTCTGATGAACTCCGTGCAGGATAGGCCACTCCTTGACTGAGACAATACACTCCCACCAATAATAAAAAGGTCGAGAGCGCATACGTCTGTATAACCGGAAACCATCCAAAAGAGAGGTGACAAGTAGCCGTAGCGAGCAGCGCGAACAAACCGACGAAGCGAGTACTAGAACGAGCAATGATACGATATACCAGCCAAAGTATTCCTATGAAACATAAGGCAGAGCCCATTCGATAGACTTCCCAGGAGGAGCCTGCCAGGAACCCGCCTAAACCGTAAAAATAGGGAGTGAGCGGCATTTGTGGGAAAAAGAAATCCTGATATGGCGTTTTCCCCTCAGCCACTAGTTGTGCCGCGTAGGCATAAAAGCCTTCATCTCGAGCAATGAGCCGCTCTGAGGCGCAGAAGACCCCAAAGACCGCAGACAGAAGTATCGCCAAAATGTTAAAGATCCAAGATTTTTTCATTCTGAGTAGATAAATATCCCCTTCAACTCCCAATTGCCAGCTATTCGCGGTACAACAAGGCTATGACAGAGATTACCTCTATTGATGAAAATGTCGATAAGATTGTCCTCGGTGAGAAAACAATATTTCTCGTGGGCACTGCTCACATCTCGCAAGCGAGCGTTGACCTAGCTGAGCAGGTTATTCGAGAGCATACTCCTGACTCTGTAGCTATTGAGCTATGCGAGAGTAGACACGCATCCCTTTTGGATCCAGAACGATGGAAAAATACGGATATCGTATCTGTTATCCGCTCAGGCAAGGCCTATGTGCTCATGGCACAGTTGGTACTTGCAAGCTTTCAGAAAAAACTCGGGGACCAACTCAAGATAAAACCTGGCAGCGAGATGCTCCGAAGTGCTGAAGTGGCTCAGGAGCTGGGAACAACATTAGTTCTTGCTGATAGAGACGTTAGAACAACATTGAAACGAAGCTGGTCGGCGCTTGGATTTATTGGAACATTCCGACTGATCTCTAGCATGGTCTTTAGCCTTTTCTCTGAGCAAAAAATCGAAGCTGAAGAAATTGAGCGACTGAAGAAAAGTGATGCTCTTGAAGAAATGATGAAAGAATTCTCGGAATTACTACCGGAGGTTCGCGTAGCACTCATTGACGAACGAGACTCTTATCTCGCTTCTAAAATTCAAGAGGCTGAAGGAGATACCGTTGTTGCTATTGTTGGGGCAGGACACGTACCTGGAATTCGGAAAAAAATTGGAACGACTATTGACCGAGCTGCACTCGAAAAAATCCCCTCCCCTAGCCCTTTTTGGAAAATAATTCAGTGGACGATTCCAATTCTCGTAATTGCTATTTTTATCTTCGGATTTCTTGGATCGGGAATAGAGACCGTGGCCTCAATGGCGTGGACATGGTTTTTGATTAATGGATGTTTTGGTGCTCTGGGCTCTTTGCTCGCGTTGGCTCATCCCGTTACGATTCTTGCTGCATTTGTCGTATCACCATTCACTTCCTTAAATCCCTTTGTTGCCGCAGGCTGGGTTGCTGGTCTCGTAGAGGCAATTATTCGTAAACCACGCGTCTCCGATCTCGAAACCGTTGCTGAAGATATAAGCCAACATTTTTCGGGAATTTGGAAAAATCGAGTAACTCGAATCCTGCTTATTATTGCCTTAACGAACCTATGTGGCACAATTGGAACGGTGATCGGAATCGAACGAATTACTTCTATCCTGCGATAAGGATCGCAAGCTATGATGCCTGAGCGCAACTCTTTACATGACGAAGAAAACAAGCAAATGGATTCAACCTCTGTTGCTGGGGCCGATTACCAAGATGCTCTGATGAACAGCGAAAATCGCCTTCTTCGTTTTCAAATGCTTTCTTCACTTGCTCTGGGAACGCTCAGCGGTCTTCTTATTGGACTACCCGTTGCTCAAACACAATCCCCTACACTTGCGCCAGTCATAGTCATAGGCTTTGGGTTTGCGGGACTATTGATTGGTTATCGCAGAAGAAAAGACAGAGCCTTTCTCTACATCTGCTTTATGGTCATTTTGGTGCTATCAGGAACAATCTCAACATCTCTTATTCCAGAACAATAATGGTTATAGCGATATGAAAAACAATGAAACAAATTCCATTATGAGTATTGCTAAAGAAGTAATTCTTGAAGAAGCAACTGCACTACAAACCATTGCAGAACGGCTAAACTCGGAGTTTGAGAATTCAGTTCGTACCATCAGTCAGATGGAAGATATTGGGCGTGTGATCGTGAGCGGCATGGGGAAAAGCAGTTTTATTGGAATGAAGATCTCTGCAACTCTTGCAAGTATTGGCATTCCCTCTTTTTTTCTTCATCCAGCAGAGGCCGTGCATGGAGATCTGGGGCGGTTTACCCCTTACGACATTGCGCTCTTGCTCTCAAATTCAGGGGAAACCGGGGAGATTCTAGAGCTTCTTCCATTTCTTACACGAGTTGGATGTCCCGTCATTAGCATGACGGCGTGTGAAGACTCAACTCTTGCCAGAAACTCGCTTATCACTCTAGCGCTCGGAAAACACAAGGAGGCTGGACCCTTAGGCTTAGCCCCTACGACATCAACGACCGCGATGCTCGCTCTTGGCGATGCCTTAGCAATGGCTCTCCTTGACGTAAAAGGTCTTTCTGAGCAGGACTTCGCCGGATTCCATCCGGCCGGCTCACTCGGTCGCTCACTCCTCAGCGTTAACGAAATCATGCGAAGAGGAGATGAACTGTGTATCGTGACGAAAGAGACCTCCTGTCGCGATGTATTAGAGAAAATATCAAATACACGAGGTCGTCCTGGAGCCGCTGCCGTTATTGATAATACAAAAACTCTCGTTGGTATTTATACAGATGGAGATCTTAGGAGATGCCTGAACACTGGAGAAGAGTTTCTTAAAGAACCAGTCGAAAAATACATGGGGAGGAGTCCAAAGACCATCGCACCAAACATGCTTGTGAAAGAAGCTTCTGCCATGATGACAGAGCACCGAGTCGATCAACTGATTGTTATTAATGAACAGAGTGAACCGATTGGACTCCTTGATATTCAAGATGCAGCCTCCGTCAGGCTGAAATAAAGCGAAGCTGTTCAGCTTCGTTCTAAGAAAATCTCTGAAAACAAGAAAAATTGTCATCATACTCGATAGTTATCTGGCTAGCCTTTCACGTTCCGATCGAATTTTTGTGATACTTCCTGTCTCGATAACCCCATAACTCTATTAAAGAACGCGTGTTTTGCCACCATCAGAGGTTACGGAAATGGATTCATCTTCAAAGCTAAAAGAGACAGTTTATCAGCTTCTCGGACAACAATCCGGATTAACACAGAAATCAACGCAGGCAAGAAGACGCTTTAATGGGAAGGCAAAAAAAAGAGACATTGAACTCGCTGTTACCGTTTTACTCGTTGACCTTGCTGCTTCGGATCAAGAATTTGATCCTCGTGAATATCAAGTAATTGTCCATGGCCTTATGGAAATGTTTGGCACTCAGAAACATGAAGTATCGGCTCTTATTAATCAAGCTCAGACTATTCTTCGAAACCTGAGAGGAGTGAGTCAATTCGGCAAGCTCTTGACCGACAATCTCAGTCTCGATGAGCGAATGTCAATAATGCGTATTATTGAACAGGTAATTCAAGCAGACGGCGTGGAAGATGGCTATGAGACTTACCTACGTCATAAATTACAGAAAATGCTAGGCTTAGAGGAAACTCCCATAAATTAGAGAAATTGAGTTCAACTCTTTAGTTTTTCGCCTAAATACCGACTTCCCCTTCATACTTCAGAACGAATGGTGACGTTATAAGTGCACCGTCTCGGATATTACCCCACGGATCGGAAAAATAGGTATCTGTTGTCCTGGTGCGAAGGGGTAGTAAATGGCTGTGCTTTCCACTCTCGATGGGGCTTCCGCCCGCCTTCCTAAAAGTACGACTCGGTCCGAAGGCTCAGATAAGATCAAGAATTCTGAGACAGAGAGACCTTCTCACTCATCTTCCTCACCCCAGCAGGATAATGCAGCCTCAGAAAATGAAGAGGCTTTTGAAAAATTTCTGACCCTCATTGAGCAACGCTCCGAAAAAACTACCCGTATGCTCGCAGTACTTCTTGAGCGTCGAGAAATGATTAATGCTAAAATCGTTCAGATACGCGAAAAACAAGAGAAGATTATCGAACGACTCTTAAAAGAGAAAATTCAGGAAAAGGAAGCATTTGAACAGCTGATTCAATTTAAGGATCTTGAAAACGAGACGAGACGACTACTCGTGACTGAAGAAGAGACTCGAAGAAGTCTTGCTTCAACCGAGCCAAGCTCAGCTGATTCACCTCTTGATCCAGCAAGTCCTTTACTTCCCGCTCTTACCAAACCCCCAGTCATCCAGTACAGACCAGAGCCCCTCGATATTCAGATGAATAGTTCATCAGAAGACATGCGAAAAATTCTCTCTCTCGTACGAGAGGAAAAGACTGCCATCTCAAATATTCGAATGTCTGAACAGAGTGCACTGGAGGAGCTACGAATACGCAGCCAGACTACGCCACAAGGCGAATCTTCTTTAGAATTATCAGCAGAGCGTATTCGAGACATTGCAAGCGCTGAAAACTCTGCATCTGAAACCTATACTCAAATCGTAAGCCAACAGTCTAAAGGACTATTTGCGCAAGCTAATCAAAATCAACTGCGGGTACTTCAACTCTTAAAATGAAAATCTCATTATTTCTCCGTTTAGCTCAGCTTCCCGGCACCTCTTCCAGCCTACAGTCTGGTAGAGTCGCACTGAGTGCCTCACAAGCCCCATCTTCAATGACTGACATTATCGAACTCAATACCACAGAGCAAAAAGTGACTAGTCCTCACCTTCTTGCAAGTAAAGCCAGTAGTAATGCTCTTATTGCTTTAACCGCCGTAGATGAAATCGTAGCACTTCGAAAAAGCCAAGAAGCCGTGGCAAAAGCAGCACGAGAAACAAGCAATCCAACTCTCCAACAATCTCTTCAATCACAGTTAAGTAGCATTGAAAGTGAGATAACTCGTATTATTAGTGAGGCTACCGATGAAAATGGCATAAATGTTTTATCTGGAAGCACGTATACGATTGACGATAACCTCGTCGTCTCACTTGCAGATCTTCAGGGTATTGGGCAGCTTTCTGGAGTTGATATATCTAGCACTGCTGGAGCAATCAGTGCTGAACAAACGCTTGAATCGCTGACGCAAATTGCAATTAGCGGAAGAGAGTCAGCAGCAGCCTCATTTGAGCGCGCACAAGATATCCTCCAGGTAGCTACGACGCGATACATCAACTCACACTCACAGGTCAGCGATGGTGCAATGGAGCAGCTTTCTCAGGAAATTGCCTCTCAAATATCTTCCCTCCATTCTCCCATCGATGTACATAGACTTGAAAGCGAGCTCATCGAGTTCATTTTTGCTCAAGGTGAATAACCACTCTTTATAGCCAGACCGTACACGAAACATATCTCCATACCTTATCGAATAGGTATAGAGATGCGGTATGAAGAATTATAGGTATGACTTCGGAAGACAGAATGGAGCATCTCTCCTTTCGCTTCTTCTCGTACTCTTTATGAGTACGACTACAATTGTACTTACTGGTAGAGGACTCACAGATGCCCGTCAAAGAGCTGTGCTATACGGAGATGTACAAAAAATCAAATGGCTGATTGAGGAGGGGGAAGCCATATCGCTTTTGGAGCACAAACCTATGACTTTGCAATCACAAACTCATACCATTCGCCTTCTGTCACAGGATGGAGGCGTTATCCGACGACAAGCTCAGCTTTCTCCACATATTACTGCTACTTTTCCAAGTAATGGCATCGTCTTTTATCCTCATCTGGTCAACACACCAGCCCGTATACTCATTGAATTGAATCATCATATCTGTGAAATAGTCCTTTCGCTCAGAGGTCGCTTAAGGAGTGAGTGCAGTGAGTAGTATAACGCTTATCGAATCCCTGGTCGGTATTACGCTCATGATATTGACCATTGCATGCTCTAGCGCAACAACCTCTCTCCTTCATCAAACATTGCAAAGAGTTTCTCAGGAGATCTCCATTGATCAATATGCTGAAAATCAGAGTATTACCTGCAAAGCAACAGATTTTTTAAGCGAGCATATACTGCATTGCACTACTTCAAGTGGCAGTAATCGAATGAGAGTGCGTTAGCGGCAATGATTCTTCTCGAAAAACTTATCGCCTTATTCTTAACGGGCACACTTTTAACTGGATTTGCCTATTTCCTCAACGGAGAACATACTTTATCGCATCAGAATCGGAATCTAAATCGCGAGCTCCATAATACGATCCGAATTTATAGCATCATCACCCACATCCAAAACCAACTTGATACTCATCGCTATCCGCTTCTGCCCGTTATTCATAGAGAAGGAAGAGTCACTTATTTCGATGGCTCTCCTCATGAGCTTTCGCTTCGTAACGATCACCTCGCTATAAAATTAAACTCTGATGCGATAACGTTCGTACAGCTATCCCACATCGCTCCTATCGTTCCTCGCTCAAACCAGACACCATGCATGCAAACAGGCATTCCCCACCACTCCCTAGCTTACACCGGCGACTTTATCTTCGAAGCCATAATTTTCTGGCAAGAAGGGTGCTCTCCTCGCATCTCGAAGATCCCAACAAATAGTTTGATTACGCAGCAACTTGATAGCGAATTCCTACCATCTCCCAATGCTTTTCTTCTTCTACGTTCAATTACAACACTTTACGTAAGCAAACAGGATGTTCTTCGCCTAGTCCAGCATAGAGGAGATTCCGTAATCGAGAATCAGCCACTCCTTAACGATTCTCCAACCTTCATGCTTGAACTGAATCGGCAAAGCGATAGTGCAGGAGAGCTTTCCGTCACTCTTTTCTCTTCACTATCACGTAAGCAATTTAAGCAATATTTCCCGCTCGTTCTTTCTCGCCACAGCTTCGATCAGCTCTTGTTACAAACAAAGCGAATACAGTTTTAGTGAATATGAAAGATTCTGGCTCCGTTCTCATTAGTATTTTAATTATTCTTACACTCCTTGGGGTGTTTCTAAAAGACCGGGCAAGCAACACTCATGCTACTCTGCAACGTGCTCAACATTACACTCTTCGACAAAGAATGTATCATCGCCTCCAAGAAGCAATTCTAACACAAAAAAAATCAACGCCGTTGCTCATAGAAAAAGGGAGCATCGGGTTAACTGAGATCAGCATGTCAAGAAAGCTTTCCCTTCCTCTTCCTGGTTATTCGGTGTATCAGCTCGACGAATATCTCAATCTGCCAGAGAACTGCACTAAACAGGAGCTCGAATCGTTCAGCACCCCGTTACGCTTCCAAAACTTTCGCTCTCATTTCACTTGCATCAAAGAGGAAGGAGCGATTTCATCGCCGTTTAGAACACGACACAATCTCAAGGTCTCAGATTATCTGAAGATACAAAGAGAGCAGATCTTTACCGTAAATGGCTCGTTCTCTTCGAGCGGCACGCTACATGCTCGAGAGTCTCTACTTATTATCGCAGGAGGAGATGTGCATCTAAGACAACTCACGGCACAAAGCACAGAGAGCATCATCGAAATTATATCCTTAAATGGAAGTATCATAATTGAAGATACTTCTCCTATTCAGCAGGCTTACCTCGATGGTTTCGTCGATGTAACGGTTCCCGCAGGGATTAAACTCCTTGATAAACCACAACTCCTCAGGCAGAGCCAAGGATGGATAGCAGGAATCTCTGCTGAATCTTCTCCATCCTTACGATGAGA
>RFPC01000018.1 GCA_009926305.1 bacterium | reverse complement strand
GCCCATATTTATGCGGCTGGAGATGTAATTGGATTTCCCGCTTTGGCGTCAACGTCTGGAAATCAAGGACGATTGGTTGCTTGCCATGCCTTTCAGATAAAAGATACCTGTTCAAATCTGTACGATTTAATTCCGTACGGCATTTACTCTATTCCAGAGATTTCTTATGTCGGAAAAAATGAGGATGAGTTAACCGCAGAAGGTATCCCATACGAGACTGGACTCGCTCGTTATCGTGAGATAGCAAGGGGGCATATTCTTGGGGATGAGAATGGAATGTTAAAGTTGCTCATTCATCGCGAAACCCGAAAAATTCTTGGAGTGCATATTATCGGAGAGTACGCCGCAGAGCTTATTCATATCGGTCAAGCAGTTATGGCGCTGGATGGAGATCTCAATTATCTTCGCGACACCGTTTTTAATTACCCTACCCTGGCTGAATGTTATAAAGTAGCCGCTTATGATGGCTATAATAAGATTCGTCTGAGCAGTGCTTCATAAGCTCTGATGATAATTTCTGAAAGTGGTGGGATGAATACCAGCGATCACAATGGATCGATATTCTATGAGCTTTTCTCGATATTCATACGAGGGTTGAGCCACGAGATAAGAACTCCCTTATCTGTCATCTCGAATCAGCTTTATCTCGCCCAGCAATTAGAGGAAGAAGCAGGGATTGGATTAAAAAAAGTTCAGCAAATTGACGAATTACTCACGCATTTCGATGCGTTTCTGAAACAGGGGATGCCCGAAGAGGTTTTGGTCGGTACGCTCGTTCACGCTCTGTGTGAGACTGAAGGAGGCCTTTCTCGGATTACCGTTCATGAGCATGAGCGCTGCGTCTGGAGTGTGGTTCGGAAGCAGTTTGAAATCGCCTTGCAATTGATTCTTGAAGTGCTTATTGGCACCCCTTCCCAGCAGCAGATTGAGTTGCATATCGAGAAACGAGGGCTCTGCATAGTGGGAAGCCAAGAGTTCACTCAAGAGCTTTTTCGAAATGAAGAGGAGGAAGATAAAATATTTCTCTTCAGTAAAAGGCTAGTTCCCCAAATTCCTCATCATGCAGCATTGCTTCCTTTAATTGATGCGGCATTTCTTTCTCAGCGAATCGTTCCATCATTGCATGCGAATCGAGAACTGTGGCTTCATCAGGAGTAAACTATGACCTCGCTTCTTCTTGTCGATGATGACCGTGATGCGGTAACGAGCCTTGGAAAGGCCCTTGCATCTTCATTAAGAAATCCGGAAATTTTTGTTGCCTCAACCGCAGATGCTGCTCTTGAAGCGTGCGAAAAAGAAAAGCCCGAGGTTGCAGTTATAGACCTTTGCTTAGAGCCTTCGCGGGGTGTTGAGAGCGGTTTTGAGCTTTTACAGCGGCTTCAGGCAATCGATCGGAACCTAAGGATTATCGTTCTTACTGGTCATGGAGATACGACGTTTGGTATCAGAGCCATGAAGCTTGGTGCCGTAAATTTTCTAGTAAAGCCAGCTGATATTCCCCATCTTTCCGCGCTCATTCATGAAGGAGCGCGACAGTATCAGCTTATGTCAGAGCTCGATGTGCTCTCTCAAGGAGATGTGAATCGGCAGATGCACACAGAGCTTGTTGGCTCCTCGCAAGCTATCATTGACCTCAGGCAGCAGTTGCACTTAGCAGGTTCGACCACCCAGCCTATTTTACTCGAGGGAGAAACGGGCGTCGGCAAAAGTTTATGCGCACGATTGATTCATAGAATCAGTCAGCGAGCTAAGAATGACTTCATTCGCTATCAACCAGGATTAAGTCGGTCTGATGTTTTAGCGAGTGAGCTTTTTGGACATGAGCGCGGAGCATTTACTGGAGCAGATGCAGCCCGAGACGGATTAATTCGGAGTGCTCATGGGGGGACTTTCTTTCTTGATGAGATAGAAGGACTACCCGTTGAGACACAAACGGCATTACTGGGGGTATTACAAGATAAGCGATATCGAAAGCTTGGAGCAGACAAGGAAGCTTCGGTTGATATTCGATTTATTTCTGCGACGAATGGTGATGTTGATATGCTTGTTCGTGATGGGGTATTGCGGAAAGATTTTTTCCATCGAATCGCTTACGAGCGTATTCAAATCCCGCCACTTCGTGACCGAAGGGAGGATATCCCGATGCTGGTAAAAGCCTATCTTCAGAAGTTGCAGGAGAACGAGGAAGTGGGATTTCATCATGTCCTTGAAGAAGCGATTGATGAGCTTCAGATGTATTCTTGGCCAGGAAATATCAGAGAACTTGAGGCTGCTATTCAGAGTGCGGCAGCCAGAGCCGCTTTTGCTGGTCGCAGTGAAATCCTGCCGCAAGATTTTACGCTGCTTCAAAAAGCGGAATCTAGGCCGCATTCTGCCGGTGTTTTAGGCTCTTCATCCAAGGAGCAAGAGAGACGTTCATTACAAGAGCAAGTGGCTCTTTTTAAGCGTGAACGAGTGGAGGGAGCGTTGAAAGAGAGCGATGGCAACCAGATGCAGGCAGCCAGACTGCTTGGCATTGACAGGACGACTTTGCGCAGAATCCTTCAAGGCTAATGAGAGATATTCTTTTTCCTCCATTTTTTGTACACTAAGCAGGGGCTTGGAATAGGTTTTTCCGAGGTCTATTGAAATAACGTGAATAATGGAGGGAGAAATGTCTGAGCCGTTGGTAGGCATTATTATGGGGAGCGACTCTGATTGGCCAACCATGGCGAAAGCCAGTGAGGTGCTTGATACATTCTCTATCCCTTATGAAGCGAGGGTAGTCTCTGCTCACCGTACTCCAGATCTGTTACGCGAGTATGCGGTAAGTGCTGAAGAGAGAGGTCTTCAGATTTTGATTGCAGGAGCCGGCGGAGCAGCGCATCTTCCTGGGATGACAGCGGCGCAAACGAATCTTCCAGTGCTTGGTGTTCCAGTGCAATCCCGAGCGTTGAGCGGTCTCGATTCTCTTCTTTCAATCGTGCAGATGCCAGGTGGGGTGCCGGTTGGTACGCTCTCAATCGGAGAATCAGGAGCGCGTAATGCTGGATTGCTGGCGGTTCGGATTCTCAGTAATCATGATGCAAATCTTCGGAAGCAGCTCGCGGAATTTCATGCGAAAGAAGATGCTCGTGTCAGGGCAATCACTCTTCAGGACGTCAAATGATACTTCCTGGTGCAACGGTAGGAATTGTCGGCAGTGGGCAGCTTGGCCGTATGGCAGCGTTCGCTGCGAAGCGAATGGGCTATCGAGTCTGCGTCTATTCGCCAACCCCTGATTCACCAACGGGACAGGTCGTTGATCGAGAATTTGTGGGAGAATATGACGACAAGGACCGATTATCAGATTTTCGAGCCGAATGCGATGTCATTACCTACGAGTTCGAAAATATTCCAGTGGATACGTTCTATTTTTTAGAAGAAGCAGTTCCTGTTTTTCCACCACCGAAGGCGATATTTTTGACGCAAAATCGTTTGCGAGAGCGTGCCTTGTTATCTGACTTAGGTGTTCCCATCGCGCCCTACGCCGAACTTTCGTCGATGGAGGACCTGACAAAAATAGCAGAGAGAAATAGTTCGAGTACGTTTGAGTTTCCAGCTATTCTCAAGACCGCCGATTTCGGATATGACGGAAAAGGACAAGCCTCGATTGCGCGAGTAGAGGAACTCCATTCAGCTTGGCATAGTCTTTCTCAACAGCCATGTCTATTAGAAGAGAAGATTTCGTTCGTCTCAGAATTTTCAGTAGTGGTTGCTCGTGGAGGCAATGGCGAGATTTGTACCTATGGGCCGATTGAGAATCAACACGTAAATCATATTTTAGATCTCTCGTTTTTTCCCTCTGCGGTTCCTGATTCATCTGCAGAGGAGGCAGTGCAATACTCACGTTCCATAGCAGATGAGCTGGGAGTAGTCGGGGTAATTACGATTGAGTTTTTCCTGTTGCATGACGGAAAAGTGCTTGTAAACGAGATTGCACCTCGCCCCCATAATTCTGGACATCTCACTATTGAAGGTTTTCAGACGAGCCAGTTTGAACAACAAATCCGAGCAATTTGCGGAATGCCGCTCGGTGCTGTTGAGCCTCTCGGCTCGGTTGCAATGGTAAACCTCCTCGGTGACCTCTGGGAGGAATGCCCCTATCTTGATATCTCTTCTATTGCAAAAGATTCCTCCGCCCATCTTCATTTATATGGCAAGCCTGAACCGAGAGAGGGAAGAAAGATGGGGCACGTTACTGTGCTGGGAGCGGATCTCTCGTCCGTGTGTAAGAAAGCGAGAACCCTAAGAAAAGAGCTAAAGGGAGCTTCATCGCGATCGATATAGTTCTCAATAGTAGTCCAGACAGCGACTCTTAAGTACTTGCCTCTATCATCCAGAACATAAATATAAATCCAAGTGTTCGAGAAAGCAGTGCGAACATGCCAATTCCTCGATGAACCCGTCGAACTTTGTGATGGGTTCTATTTCTATAGAGGTATACTCCAAGTGCAACCATTGGAATATAGAGCGTAACCGCAATCGAAGATGAGATGATGTGAATTTTTTGCGGCACAGTTAAAGAAAATTCAACAGCCGTTTGTACTGCGGATCGGGTGGCTTGCAGGAATACAACTACTCCTAAATCGAGAACAATAGCAGTGAGCACAAGTGGAATATGCTTTTTTACGCTTCGCCTATTGAGAAAGCCCGCGATAAGACAGACCCAGGCCGTTGTCGCAATCCACATGCATATTGTCATAAAGTGCTCTCTTCTTCGATGTGAAGGTCTTTACTCAAGCCATACCTTAATATTTTTTGACTCTTCCGAGAGCGAAAAAAGCTCTTGTTTCCGATAGCCGCTCTTCATCACGCTTTGCGCGAGCTCTTCTAGTTTAATACCCCGAGCCTCTATTTTTTCCAAGAGGTCTTTATCCATAAGCAAGTTCAGTTGTGTAACGAGGTGCGGCTTGAATGAGAGCTGAACCTTTGGCAGGTCATTTTCAAGTACTGCAATTTTAAGGTGTGATGCCTGTGATGAGTGAGTATTTGCTGCAGGAGTTGTTTGTTGCGGTATGCAAGATGTATTTTTAGTGGATGGTAGTAACACCTCTTTTCTTGGTGCTTGAGCGCATACCTGTTGTAGCTCAGCGTTCCAGTTCACTGGGACTGATAGAAATTGAAGCTGTTGGATGAGGCCAGATAGCGCACGAATAAAAAAGATGAGTGAAGCAGGACCTGCTATCCGAAAGTTCCAACGATCATCACCTAGAATCTTGTCTATTCGTTTTGATATTTGCCATTCAGAAATAAGGAATGGACGCTTAGAGAGAAACGGTTCAAGCAGAATTTCAGTAATCAGTGGCAACTTTTTTTCAATCGGCTCAAGTAGGGCTTGATCAAATCCAAGGCGTCCATAGAGTTCAAGAAGATTCTGGGAGGGGCTTTCCCCCCAGACTAAAAATGCTTGTAGCGCGGATGATTCATCCTGCGATAATCGCTTCGTACAACCGAAATCGAGAAGTCCAATTTTAATTCCGTCATTGCTCCGTTCGAATCGGTAGTTGCCAGAGTGGGGATCGGCATGCACCTCCCGCCAAATCAGCCATTCCTTGAAGAAGAAACGAGTAAGCGTTCTTGCGATAAAAAGCCTCTCTGAAAAGTCCCATGTGCGAGTTGACTCAATGGGTAGACCCTCAATCCAGCTCATCGTCAGGACTTTTTGTGTAGAAAGTTCTGGAAATGGAATGGGAGATACCAGTGATGGTTCGCTTTTATGGTATTGTTGGAACCGCTCGAGCGCAGCAAGCTCTTGGAGATAGTCTAATTCTTGAAAAAGAGATTCTGACAAAGTCTTACGATACTCTTCGAAATGAAATCCTCGCTGTTTTCCAGTAAGGGGCAAGCTAAGAAGCCCTAATGCTTTGAGATCGTATTGAAGCGCTCGCTCAATTTTTGGATATTGAACTTTTATCGCTACGTCGTTGCCGTTTACGGTTTTCGCTCTGTGAACCTGTCCAAGTGATGCCGATACTCCATCTGGAGTGATTTCGGAGAAGTAGGTGTTCCAGTTGGCTCCAAGTTCTCGTTCGATGATTTCATTTATCTCCTGAGAGGAGAGCTGAGCACTGCCCTCTGTCAGCTTCAGAAAATGAGAGCTTTCAGAATTCAGTTCATTGAGGCTAAGAATCTGTCCTATTTTCTGTGGAAGTCCTCTGAGTGAGGCCATTTTTTCAATCAGAACTTTTAGAGCATCCTGATTGGGATCAGCTCCTTGAGATCTTTTTGCACTGATTCCAAGTTTTCCGAGTTCTATTGTGCGATTGATATCATCAAAGAAAGTCATGGGGGTGTTCGCTCTGGCTTCTCGTTGTTTTTGCTTGTGGACTCTTCTGTATGATGCAGTGCGGGGGAAAGAGAATCCTTGTAAAACGTCTTTTCCGGAGAATTACAGTCTCAACTCGAAATTTTGGGCAAGAGAGCGGGATAGTTGAGGAAAGTGCTCAAGATTTAAGAGGTTCTCGGAGAAAAAAGTCGGATAATTTTCTAAAGCTCCCTCTTGAAATCACCGACCCTCTCACTACTCAGAGAACTATTGAGATTGGGCGCGCGGGTGCTTTCTCAGTATTCAACGGGTAGCGCGGAACTAAGGGAAAGAAACTGCTGTAATTATTTTGGAGACAATTCCCCTGCCACGTCCAGAGGCAGGGGGATTATATTTGCCTATGTCTAATGAGCAAGACGAGATCATACAAGAGTTCCTCATCGAGGCATTTGAAAGTTTAGATCAACTCGATCAAGACTTCGTAGCTCTTGAAAGTAATCCAACTGATACAGATATTCTCAATAAAATTTTTCGAGCCATTCATACTATCAAAGGGACATGTGGATTTTTAGGCTTACAGACGCTTGAAGCAGTGGCGCATATTGGCGAGAGCCTTCTCGATGAACTCCGCAGTGGAAGAATTTCAGTAACACCAGATATTGCTACAGCCCTTCTAGAAATGGTTGATGCAATTCGGGCTATCTTAACAAAGATTGAAACAACTGGAGCAGAGGGTCAGGATTCTTTCGGTCCACTGAGGGGCCGACTACAGGCACTAAAAGACGGAGAGGCTCTATCTGATGAGTTGGGGGGCGAGGCATGCACCAACTCTCAAGTTGAGCACGATCCAAAAGAAGGGCAGAGAGAAGAATGCTCTATCGAAACGTCCGTTGACGAATTGAGCGAGAACGTCGATGAGAGTTCGAGCGCACCAGCGAATGGAGAGAGAGGGTCTTCGGAGCAGCCTAGCGAAGATACAGCGAACCACGATCTCATAGCAGAGATTCTTGCCTCTCCTGATTTTCAACAAGAAGAACCCGTCGCTGAGCAGGAAATGATGGGAGCGGTCATGGAAGCATCCTCATCAGCGGAGGAAATACCGCCTTCTGCTGAGCTGCCTCAAGAAGAGGTATCCAGCTCTGCGAGCGCAGACGCTGCGGAAGATAAGGAGTCTGCACCTCAAGCTGCTAGAGCCAGTGTTACTGAGTCTTCGCTTCGTGTGGATGTGGGGCTCTTAGATAAAGTCATGAACTTAGTCGGTGAACTTGTTCTTGCAAGAAATCAGATTCTTCAATTTACCAAGAACGAAACTGATACCGCTTTACTCGGAACCTGCCAGCGACTCAATCTTATTACCTCCGAACTTCAGGAGGGGGTGATGAAAACTCGCATGCAGCCAATTGCGAATGTTTGGAATAAGTTTCCTCGAGTAGTAAGAGACGTAGCACGATCATGTGGCAAAGATATTCGTGTAGAAATGGAGGGAAAAGACACAGAGCTTGATAAGACCATTCTGGAGGCAATCAAAGATCCTCTAACGCATATCGTGCGAAATTCAGCTGACCATGGAATTGAATCTCCAGAGATGAGAGAGAAGGCTGGAAAGAATAGACAAGGACTCCTGCAGCTGCGTGCCTTTCATGAAGGTGGGCATGTCATAATTGAGATCGCGGATGATGGAGCTGGTCTCAATATTGAGCGAATACGGACAAAAGCAGTTGAAAAGGGGATTTATTCTCATGAAAAGGCTTCTCGACTCAGTGAAGCTGAAGTTCAGCGTCTAATTTTTCATCCCGGATTTTCTACGGCAGAAAAGGTCACCAATGTTTCTGGCAGAGGTGTCGGAATGGATGTTGTCCGTTCAAATATCGAAAAGATCGGTGGCAGTGTTGAGATACAGAGCCAGGAAGGAGCAGGAACAACGCTGAAGATTAAGATTCCACTGACGCTCGCTATTGTTCCTGCTCTGATTATCTCGTGCCAAGAGCAGCGCTTTGCCATTCCTCAAGTGAGTTTGATTGAGTTATTGAGGGTGGAACATGGTAGTGGAAATTCCGGCCTTGAAGAGATCCGAGGAGCGCTATTCTATCGACTAAGAGGAAATCTTTTACCGCTTGTCGATTTACGAAGAGAGCTCGGAATGAAGCAAGAGGATATTCAAGAGGAAGAGCGTCGTACAGCCCTGAATATTGTAGTGGTCAGAGCGGAGAATAAGGATTTTGGCCTGATTGTTGAGAGTGTGCACGACACAGAGGAGATTGTCGTGAAACCGCTTGGGCGTCAGGTAAAGAATATTCCTGTCTTTGCTGGAGCCACAATAATGGGCGACGGAAAGGTTGCACTGATTCTCGATATATTAGGATTAGGACGTGAGGCTGGTATTGTGCATGAGGGTCGCGAAACACAAGACGGCTTTGATGAGCAAGAAGATGGGGAAGAAACAAGCGAAAAGCAATCACTCTTACTCGTTCGAAGCGGCACCACGAGCCAGCTTGGAATACCAATTGGTCGAGTTGATCGACTGGAAGAGTTTTCAAGAGAGGTTGTAGAGTATGCCAGCGGACACGAAGTCGTTCAGTATCGCGATGGCATTCTTCCACTCTTAAATCTCCCACGATTTTTTGGGAATGAGCATTTCTCAACAAACACCTATTCTGTCGTTGTTTGTACCGTAGATGGACAGCAAGTGGGACTCATCGTGGAATCGATTCTTGATATTTTAGAAGACTCACTCGACCTACACGATGCTCACGCCCGAAGAGGTATTTCTGGGTCAGCAGTAGTGCAAGGAAAAGTAACTGACATTCTCGATGTGGCCACGATACTACAATCAGAATTTGAAGGGTCGCTTGAAAGCAGTATATCGCGTGGTATGGAGGCGTAAGATGGCTATCAAAAATCAAGAATTGCCTACGGAAACAACGCAATTAGCGACATTTTTCGTTGGTGATCTCTTTTTCGGTATTAACGTCATGCAGGTGCAAGAGATTATTCGCTATCAGGAGATGACACCTGTTCCACTCTCTTCTTCAATAGTAGAAGGTCTAATCAATCTCCGAGGTCAAATCATTACGGCAATTGATCTCAGAAAGCGCCTACGACTATCACAAGGCAATGGAGAGCAGAAGCCGATGAATGTGGTAGTCGGTGTAAACGAGGAAGTCGTGAGCTTGCTCGTTGATCAAATTGGAGATGTCGTAGAAGTCTCCCAGAGTCAATACGAGGAGGCTCCTGACACTCTCGATCCAATTTCACGTTCAGTAGTTAGTGGTGTGTTCAAGCTTGATGGCAGCTTGCTCTTATTGCTTGATGTGGAAGCAGCAGTAAAAGAAGAAATGTTTGATTCTCATCTTGATAAATCCCATGCGCATTTTCAGGAGGCGCTGGGAGGATTAGCAAGTGAGGCGCTCAGATAAGAAAAACAATTTTTGGATTTGTATCGGGATAATGCGGTTTTGCCTGATTATTTAAAGGAGAAGACGATGGCAACGGAGAACGGACAATCAGTGAATGGAAGAGGATCAGATGCGCAAATGAGCCTTCCTAAGGCAGATATGGGCATGTATGCAATGCTGGAGGGAGCTCCCGCGGCTTTGATGTCTCTTGATCGCTCACTTACTATCACATTTATGAATGATGCATGTCGGGAATTGTTTGAGCAATGCTCCGAACACCTGCCCGTCAGTGTTGATGATTTAGTGGGTTCTAATGTGGCTGAGCTTTATGGTGAAGTGCCAGTCAATACTGAGTTAAAAAATGCCAAAAAACTTCCTTTTGATAAGACATTTTCATTTGGTGAGCGCACATTCAAAGCGACAGCGAATCCTTTGTATGTTCGAGATAGTGGATTTGGCGGAACTGTTTGGTCATGGGTTGACTGCACAGATGCGAGTGCTCATGAGTCAGAACTCGCACAGATGAAAGGCATTATTGAGAATGCGCCAGTAAATATCATGATTGCGGATATGGATCTTCATATTCAATATATGAACCCAGCGTCTCATAAGACTCTTCGTTCTATTGAACAGTATCTCCCTATTTCAGCAGACCAAGCTATTGGACAGAACATAGATATTTTTCACAAAAATCCAGCGCATCAACGTGAATTGCTTAGCAATCCGAGTAATTTGCCGTATGAGGCACATATTCAAATTGGACCTGAGACAGCAAATCTATTGGTAAGCCCGCTTTATAACTCACAAGGTGAGTATGTTGGACCAATGGTTACTTGGGAAGTAATCACTGATAAAATTCGTCTTCAAGAAGAGAATGAGGCTCGACAAGAGGCTGAGCGAGTTGCCGCATCTGAGCTTCGAGACAAAGTTGATCAGATTCTTTTAGTGGTAAGTGCTGCAGCCCAGGGAGACCTGACGAAGGAAATCGAGCTGAAGGGTGACGACGCCATAGGACAAATGGCGAATGCTTTACGTGGATTCCTCGGAGATTTACGAGTCAGTATCGGTCAGATTGCTGAGAACTCGACAAACCTCGCTGCTTCTTCTGAGGAGCTTAATGCTATCAGCGAGCAGATGTCTCAAAATGCTGATGAAACGGCACAGCAATCCCAGGTGGTTTCTTCCGCCTCTCAAGAGGTCTCAAAGAATGTTCAAACTGTTGCCACTGGGACAGAAGAAATGACAGCGAGCATTCGTGAGATTGCAACGAATGCGAACGAAGCTGCTCGTGTCGCGACTGAAGCCGTAGGTCTAGCGCAAAATACAAATGAAGTAGTTGGAAAGCTTGGAGTGAGCAGCACTGAGATTGGGGCTGTGATCAAGGTGATTACTTCGATTGCAGAACAGACCAACTTACTTGCACTCAACGCAACTATTGAGGCTGCTCGTGCTGGTGAAGCAGGTAAAGGGTTTGCTGTGGTTGCTAATGAGGTTAAAGAGCTAGCAAAGGAAACAGCAAAAGCGACCGAAGAAATCAGCCAAAAGATTGGAGCTATTCAAGCTGATACGGAAAGTGCCGTTGGCGCCATCGGAAACATCAGCACTATCATTGATCGAATTAATGATATTTCGAACACAATTGCCAGCGCTGTAGAGGAGCAAACGGCAACAACGAATGAAATGAGCCGAAACGTGGTTGAAGCATCGCGAAGTAGTAATGAGATTACTGACAATATCTCAAACGTCGCTCAAGCAGCTCAGAGCACAAAAGAGGGAGTTGTTAGTACGAGTGAAGCAGCTGGAGAACTATCGCGAATGGCGGCAGGTCTGCAAGAGCTTGTAGGACGATTTCAGTACTAAGGCACACACAAAGGCATAACGCTCCTTCCTCCACCCTGCGCATAGGGTATTGAAAGAGAGGAAGGAGCAAACTGAGGGGAAAGATGATGAAAGCACTAGTGGTTGATGACTCAAGCGCAACGCGGTTCATTATAGCGAGAATGCTTCGTGAGATTGGTTGTAGTGTTCTTGAAGCGGAGAATGGACAGCAAGCACTTGAAGTATTGGGCGAAAACGCTGATATGACTTTTGCTCTAGTAGACTGGAACATGCCGGTAATGAATGGATTTGATCTCGTTCAGGCTATTAGAAAGCAGGAGAGCTATGAGGCGTTGAAGTTGATGATGGTAACGACAGAAACTGAGATGACTCAAGTAGTAAAAGCTATGGAAGCAGGTGCCAATGAATATCTCATGAAGCCATTCACGAAAGAGATGTTGGTAGACAAGATCGCGTTACTCGGTATCGGCGTGTCTCTAGATGCAGAGTAATTATAGGTAGGGGTACGTGGCGAAGGTTAGAGCAATTCTGATAGATGACGAGGTTCATTTTCGAAAAGAGATATCAAATCTCTTCGAGGAGAATGAGCATATTGATGTCATATCAACCGCTCAGAGTGGAAAAATTGGGATACAGAAAATAGCGATAGAGCATCCTGATGTTGTATTGCTCGATCTTGATATGCCTGAAATGAGTGGACTTCAAACCATTCAGTCAATACGTGAAGTCGATGCACATATTCCAATCATTATTTTTTCTGAACGGTGCGCAAGAAATACAGGGCAGCTGCTAGATGCGATAGCAGCAGGAGCAGCTGATCATGTAATGAAGCCGATGCGGAATCAGTGGAATAGTGAGCGAGAGGCTTTTAGAGAGCAGCTCGCATTAAAGATCACATCACTCTGTTTAAGCCTTGAGGAGCACGTATCAGCGAAGCAATACAAGATTAGCCAGAACGAAAAAGTGGTGCCCCTGAGATCGGTAAAGAAGGAAGAGAAGTCGGCGGGAATTGATATTGTCGCTATAGGGGTTTCGACGGGTGGACCAAATGCTTTAGCACAAATTATTCCTCATCTTCCGGCGAATCTTGGTGTGCCGATTGTCTGTGTTCAGCATATGCCAGCTGGATTTACCAAAATCTTGGCAGAGCGACTCAATACGAGTAGTCAAATCAGGGTCGTTGAAGGCGCAGAGGGAATGCCCCTTGAGCCGAATACTATGTATATCGCTCCTGGAGAATATCACATGCAGGTAGTGCGTTCAGGAGCCAGATATGTCTTGAACGTAAATCAAGATCCCCCTGAGAATTCATGTCGTCCAGCAGTTGATCCTCTGTTTCGCTCCGTAGCAGAACACTTTGGAAAGAGTGCTCTTGGTTTAGTTCTCACGGGTATGGGGAGTGATGGCTTGCTTGGATGTAAAGCATTAAAGCAGAAGCATGGAACAATTCTTGTACAGGACAAGGATACGAGTGTTGTTTGGGGAATGCCTGGCTATGTTTTTCAGCATGGATTAGCCGAGGATGCATTGCCACTTCAAGAGATCGCAGCAGAATTAATTCGTAGAGTACAAAAGGCAGCTTCCCGAAATATGGCAGAACATCGGGATGTGGAGGGCAAGAAATGAGCTTATTAGAAAACGACTTTCTATTTGTTAGCGAGATGGTTCGCCGAGAAGCTGCAATTGTTCTCGAGAAGGGAAAAGAATACCTGGTAGAATCACGACTCGCGCCACTTGTGCAGAAAGGCGGATATGCTGATATCGCCGATATGGTGCAAAAGCTACGCGATAACGGTGAAGTGGTGCTGAAGGGGAAAATCATTGATGCGCTGACGACAAATGAGACTTCTTTTTTTCGTGATATGAAGCCATTTGAGATGCTTCAAAAAGAGGTATTTCCTCAATTGATAGAAGAACGAAAAAGAACGAGAACTCTCAACATCTGGTGCGCTGCAGCATCAACTGGCCAGGAAATTTACTCCATTTGCATGGTGCTTCGTGAGCACTTTCCTGAACTGGAGGGATGGGATGTGAAAATCACTGGTACCGATATTTGTCAGGAGGTTCTCGATAAAGCCGAGCGGGGAATCTATAGCCAAATAGAAGTAAACCGCGGACTGCCAGCTTCAATGCTTATTAAGTATTTCACAAAAAATGAAGAGCAGTGGAAGGTGAAAGACGATCTTAAATCTATGGTCTCGTTCAAGAAGATGAATCTTGTACAGCCATGGGGAAATCTTGGAAAGCCAGATATTGTCTTTATGCGTAATGTGCTTATTTACTTCGATATTGAGGTAAAAAAAGAAATCTTAGGAAACGTAAAAAAAATAATGCAGCCAGATGGATTTTTATTTCTTGGTGCGGCAGAGACCACGCTCAATATTGATGATGATTTCATAAGGAGACCTTTCGAGCGAGGTGGATGTTATACTCTTAGAACAGGGTAGGGAAGATGAGCAGGGCGCAAGAACGAGAGCGAATTCAAAGCGAGCTGAGAAAGATTCTCGCAAAGATATGGGAAATGCTCCTCGGCTTTGAGCTTGCTGAGACCGCAGAACTCTGGTCAGGCCTAGAGGGCCCATTGATCGGAATCTCTATACAGGGAGCGTGGGAAGGAAAGCTGGTTGTTCACTTCAGTGATGAGCTTGCACTCAAGATCGCTCGTGAGATGTTCGACTTAGAGGAGGAAGCTCCGACTGAGGAGCAAATATTTGATGCTCTAAAGGAGATAGTGAACATTGTGGGAGGCAACTTAAAAGCATTTTTGCCCGAGCCGTGCACTCTTTCTCTACCAGAAGTCGTTTCATCTCGTGCTAGCAAGAATGACGATGGAAACGATCTCTCTCTCTCATTCTTAAGCGATGATACATTTATTTCGATTCATCTGAATCAGTATCAGCAGCTTCTTTCAGAAGAACCGACCCCTGATGAGCTTCTCGAGTCTTTAAAAGATATTTCTCTGTTCTAGTTTTTAAGGCACCACTAACATTTGTCGTAGAAAGTCAGACAATGAATGAACTCCAAATGGGACTATATGTTCTGTCGCGTTCGGTTGCGCAGAAAGAGCAAGAGGAATCTCCCCACGATGTACTTTCATGAATACTCGATGTTTTTGTAGTGAACGAGCCGCCAGTAGTTGCCACTGATAGTCACTTTCGAGCCAAGAGGTTTCCCCAGCAAGAAAGATAATAAAGTCAGCTCTTCGAAGTCTATCAGATGTCCGTAGCAACCATTTTTTTGAGAAGGGTTCATCGGTGAGAGTGTCAGGAAGGACCTCTACCTCGGCTCGGTATTTTTTCAGTTCGGCAAGGAGAGAGATTTTCGCATGTTCATCCCGAGATGATGAACAGATATACAGACTCAGATTGTGTTTCATGAAACTTTGCTCCAAACGGTCTGTCCTCTTTTCAGGAGAAATGCACCGATTGCTTCAGAGGAGATTATATATCTAGTGAATACAGATAGATGCGCTTATTTTAGAAATTTCGGAATCTCTCTATCTCTTCTCCCCAGAGATGGCATCTAAACAAAGAGGGGTAAAATGCCATGAAAAGAAGCCCAATTGTTCGACACCAGTTAG
The DNA here is from genome assembly GCA_009926305.1 of bacterium. Lineage (NCBI taxonomy): Bacteria > bacterium. The sequence goes on along the minus strand of RFPC01000018.1, from coordinate 23,543 downwards.
TGCTCAGTCCTCTGCAGGGAGAGCGAGCGATCGATAGCGGCTGTCAACACTCTTCTTCTGGCGAGTTTCAGCTCCCCGATGCTCACTGTTCGTCTCAGAGAGGGCAGGGAGTTCTTCAGCTTAGTGCTACTGTTCGAGAGCATTACATAGAAATAGAGGTTCCTTCATTGCTCACTGAGATAGCAGCAGAAAATGCTCTACAAGGAATTTACGATGTAAAAGAAATTCTCGGATTAAATCTCAATTGGCGAGTTATCCTTTATGGAGCAGTCTCGTTTCGATTCCTAGGAGCGCTGAGTAATTGTCGAGAAGCCCTTGAAAAAGCAGGACATACCCTTACTCTTATTCTTACTGAGAGAGTAAAAGAAATGAGTGATGCTTGTTTTTCTACTCTTGTAGAGAACTTTTACGTCGAATATCAAAAGTAGATAAAAGATTATTAGTCCTGTGTTGGCTCAAGTAGAGCTCTGAGTTGTATTGCGGCCTGGGTAGTAAGAAGAGCTGCCTTCTTTTTTGCCCTTCTCGCTCTTTTTCTCTTTTTTCTTGCCTCAGAACTCTTCCCCGCTTTCTTAAGCTGACGAGCTCTCTTTCTCAGTGTTTTTGAGCGGTTCAGTTTTTTACGCGCTTTGTTGAGGCGTGCTTGTTCCACCTTAAGCTCAGGGAGTAAGGTTTGAAGAAACTGAAGTTGTTCAAGAGGATTCAGGCTCGAAAAACTAAGATTATATCCATTCTGAAGGAGTGCTTCGAATTCTTGCTCTACTTTCTCGATCAAGGCGTCAAGAAGAGGTTGAAGAGCCATGAGTATTCCACTTTCAAAGCCTTCTCCAAGCCCAAGCCCTTCAAGATAGCTTACTCCTTGGCTGTATGCCTGGTTAAACAACTCTTGCACTTCGCCAGGTGTTTGTGGTCCGCCTCCAGGACATCCAGACGGCATCGAAGGTTGCCAATCATTGACAACACCTCCATTCCCAAAGTTCTGAGAATTGTAGCAGGTAAGTGCGTTGTAAATTTTTACTTCAGTATCAGAGCCAACGATAAAGAATCGGAACCCATTCCCTCCGAAAGCAGTTCCTACCCGTTTCCCGAATCCAGCAGTCGTCCCTGATAGGGTAACTGCTGCATTGAGATCTTCATCATACTCTGAGAATATCATCGCATATCCACCGCCCGGTGCGCCTGCTATAATTTCAGGGTGAGCATCTCCGTCTAAATCACCTGCAGCAGCTACATCGAAGCCAAATTTATGGCCGGGCTCTTCACGCCAAAAGAGAGTATCTCCTTCGAGCATTCCTGAAGACTCCCTATGAACGGAGACGAAAACGGCGCCTCCCTGGGTGGGTGGAATGCTTGCTGCTGATACGGTTGTACAAGAGTTTTCTGGTAGAATTGAACTAGGATGCCCATTTCCGGGGGCTCCAGCAACCACTACAAAACCAGGCACAAGATTTCCCGATTCGTCAATCGTCTCTGTCGGTCCAGCAGTTGCCACGGAGAACCCTATTTGTTGATCAGCGATTGGAGCGGTAACAGTAGATTCTCCAGCATGACTTATGTTATTTGCTTCTAATTTTAGGAGCCGAATCATGCCAACATCTTCAAGGTCTTCGATATGATCTGGTTTCACTCCCATCTTTATTCCTACCGCAACGAAACCTGAGTCGTGATCAATTGCTGCATCAGTAAAGTATGAAAATGTAAAATCATCCTCAGACATGCAGTGACGATTTCCAAAAAAGATTGAGCCAGTGCAGGGATGAAATTCTTTCAGTTCATCAATGAGTTCAGGTACTGCAGGTAAGGTCCATTTTTGTTGTGGAGACTCATAGAGTGTATCATTTACTACTCGTATGCCTCCTGCTAGCATACCGCCGTTGGTAAAGTTACAGCTTGATACGTCTCCCATGAAGCCTACGCAGTCAGGAAAGTTTTGCTGTACCAAGTTGTCCATAGCTTCTCGACTATTGATTAGGGTTCCTATTCCGTTGCTGGAAACATAGAACCTTCCCAGCATACCTTCCTCATTACAATTTCCCGCCAATGCACACTCATACCGATCAAACCAATTCTCCCATGAAAAATCTGGCATATAGACATCTTCACAGACGTTTCCTGAAGTAAAAATGGGCTGGCAGACGTTTTGAGGGGCGATGTTGTTACTTCGCGTATCAATCAAGCTTGAAAGTGGTGAAAAATCATTCAGAGAAAAACGATCCACCTTTTTAAGCGAAGGAGGAGCTTCAAAGTTACTTCCTGAGATCGGTGCACGGGTATAATAAGCAACGGAGACAGAGGAATTGTCTGTGGAGATATGAGTATCGACTCCACTTACCGGAAGTTGTTGTTCCCCTATCATCACGGGATTGCCATTACTATTTATCCGATAGAGCCGTAAAGTTCCGTTGGTTTCAGTGATAAGAGAGCGCCCGCGTAAGCTGAATCCTCCAGTTGCATCGGTGTATAAATTATCAACTCCGTGCGGAATCGTTGCAATGGGTTCACATCCGCTATTTTGAGCCTGGAGTGTTTGACCAATCAAAAAAGAAGAGACAAAGAGAGAAAAAAAACGGAGATATTTCATGTGCTTTTTCGTACATCTATATCCCCCTCCCCAAGAGTTATTATCAATCTCTTAGGAGTAAAGCTCAGCTGACTTAAGGCGTGTGCTCTCTCCTGAAGAACGGCTTCAAGGGTGTTATGGAGAAAATTACAAATTGCTCTCATAAATTTGTGCTCTGTTGAGGGGTGAAACGAGTTGCTGATTGAGATAAAGACGCCTGATTTGAAAAAACAATCGATAAAACAGCATGTTACATGCGCCATTCTCCAAATCTTCGTTGAGCAAAAAGAGACGTTGAGAGGTTAAAGAGAAGTGGGTTGTCGCATGTCGCTGCTCATTCCACCAGTTGTGGACCATGTAGATTCTGATAAGAGAAACCAGAAGTGTCGCCGCCTAAAGATTTCTCCTCAAGAAAGCATTTGGGATAGGGAATTCTCAGAAATTTGAGGCTTCACCATTTTTCGGAATTTGCTAGAACAGCTGGTACTGTCGCGAGAGAATCTGAACGAAGTCGCAGTGCTCTCGTTGAGCAAAAAATGAAAGGAAAAACAATGAGTCTAACAATCGGAACATTGGAAAAAGCGAAGGGAATTGGCGTTTGTATTTTGCCAGCAAAAGAGGCCACAGCTCGAACGAAGAAGAGCTCAAGTAAGAAACGAATCTTGAATGCGCTAGAACAAAGAGGGGGTCTCTCTATAGAAGATGAGCTAAGACGCCGAGGGGTATCATCAGAAAAGGGGAGTGTGCATATTCTCTCAATTACAGGAGAGTCTCCGCTGCTTGGAATCATTGTCGGATTCTGGAGTGATTCCTCGCAGCCTGGGGCGAGTGAGGATCGACTTCATCCTGAATCGAGTGATGAGCAAAGTCGATGGGGATTCGTCAGAAGACTTGCCATAGCCGCTAGCAAGCAGGCAAAAGAATGGAAGGCAGGAGATATTGCTGTGCATGCCTCGGTATTTCAGAACGATGCTGTCAAAGAGTCCCAAGTATTTTACGAAACGCTCCTTCTTTCGCAGTATGCATTTGACCGTTATCAGGATCTCCCGAAGAAGCGTCGAAAAGGAGTTTCTGCGCCTCGTGTGTTGTTTGAAAAGATCAAGGGACTGACCCTTAAACACCTTTCGCAGGTTGAAGGAAAAGTGAGTGGGGTGAACTTCGCACGAGATTTGGTAAATACGCCTGCTGGAGATCTCGGTCCATATGATCTCGCAAGACAAGCTCAATCGCTCCGTTCAGGGGGGAGCTTGCAGGTAAAAACTCTCAAGGTGTCTGAACTTGAAAAGAAAAAAATGAATGGAATTTTATCGGTAGGAAGAGCGAGTAAAAAGCCGCCTGCTTTCATTACCCTTCGATATCAACCCACCAGCCAAAAGAGAAAAAAGTTTCCAGTGATCGGTCTTGTTGGAAAGGGGGTGACTTTTGATTCTGGTGGTCTTTCGATAAAAACTGGCACCGGCATGGAAACCATGAAGTGCGATATGGCTGGAGCTGCAGCTGTGCTTGGAGTTTTTCACGCATTGAGGTCGTTAAGGCTTCCCATTGAGGTCCGCGGATATGTGCCTACTGCTGAAAATATGATCCATGGTAATGCGCTACGGCCTGGTGACGTGATTCAAATGATGAGCGGAAAAACAGTCGAGGTGCTGAATACGGATGCGGAGGGGCGACTTTTGCTTGCCGACGCACTTCATTATGCAAGCAAGGATGGTTGCGATATCATCATTGACCTTGCGACGCTTACTGGCGCTTGTGTTGTAGCGCTTGGCGAAGAGTGTGCTGGCTTATATGCGAATAATTCAGAGCTCAAGGGAAGATTACTCTGCGCAAGTGGTGCTGCGGGTGAACGTTTGTGGCATATGCCTCTATTGCAAAACTACAAAAAGTTACTTCAGAGTCCGATAGCAGATATTAAAAACATCGGCTCCAGAGGGGGTGGTTCGATTACAGCAGCATTGTTTCTTGAACATTTTATTGGTGATGTTCTATGGGCACATCTTGATATTGCAGGACCAGCTTTTACAACCTCAGGCGATGAAGCGGGAATAAAGGGAGGAACTGGTTTTGGCGTTCGAACAATTCTTGCTTATATTGAGCAGCTGGTGAGCGAATAGAGCCCCTCGTCCTCTGGATAGCCGTTATCAACTTGACTGTTTATCTGAATGCGGATGGCAGATGAGAAACGGCAAGCGGGAAAAACCTGTAAGTATCTGGATTAAAGCAGTATTACGTGCTCTCTCCCTGCTGATTTAGGCTGTAGGCCAAAATTTATCACCATAAAACGTTGTTTCGGAGGGTGAGAGTTTGTAACGTCATGATGCGGCGTGTTTCATGCAATTTAGAGGTGTTTGCGGTTGGGGATAGGCATAACAGGGACCGTTTAAAACAATATTGGGGGAAGGGGGAGTGATATTTTTTCAACATAAAACGGACGTGTCTCGGCAGAGCGTGGATCGGCTCGATCAGGATTTGAAACGCGAACTCAGCCCCGGAGATCGCCTGAGGACGCTGGTGGACTACCTGACGCGTGGTCCAATCGAGTTTTACAAGCCAGCATTTAAAAATACAGAGCAATACGCTGGGCAGATACGGGAGATCGTTCGCGCCATCCAAGTGAAAGATGAAACTTTGCTAAAAACAAAGATTCGTAACCTCGGTAATAACGGGAGCGTTGACAACTTACAGGAGTCGGTGGCTACGTATCGTGGAATGGGTCAGGTCCCAGCACGCGATCTGATGGATATTGTATACAGGGAGACAAAAAAAATTCTGGCAGACCTCCCTCAAGAGTTGACCAACGGAGAGTGGCGGGATATTGCGAAAGACCTCGCTTACTACCCCGACTTGAGTGACTCAGATGTGAGCTCACCAACAAACAGAGCGAAACAACTCGAGCAATTAGATCTCAATATGCACTGTCTGCCGCCCGCACCCTCTTCTACTCAGCCTTCTTCAGGACGATTGACGATGGCAGGTCGGTCCCATAGAAGGCGTCCAGGTGACTCTGGAGGGAGAGGCATACGGAAATTTAAGCGAGATTAAGTCCTAAATTGAATTTGCTCGCGTGTATGCCACGGTGCGGATACGATCACTTCAAGACCTCAAAAGAACGGAAAGGGGTAAGTATGTTCTGTGCTTGGGGATGTCGATGGTCTTCCAGCGTTGTTCTATTCCTTCTCCACGTGCTTCTCACGTTGTCACCGTTACATGCAATTCCCACCACTTTTTCAGTAAGAGTTGTTGGTGTAATCGATGGAGATACGATTACGGTTTTGCTTGATGGAAAGGAAGAAAAGGTGCGTCTTTATGGAATAGACTGTCCTGAGGATGGGCAGGCATTTGGAAGGCGAGCCAAACAGTTTACCAGCGATAAAACATTTGGAAGAGATGTAGTTATCAAGCCTCGGGATAAAGACCCGTATGGTCGTATCGTTGCAGAAGTCTTTCTTTCAGATAACACTCTCTTGAATGAAGCGTTGATAAGCGCTGGGCTTGCTTGGTGGTATCAGAGATATGCTCCGAGAGGAGAAAATCTTCGAGACTTAGAGAGGCAGGCAAGGAAGGAAAAAATAGCTATTTGGTCACAACCAGATCCCGTTCCACCATGGGAGTATCGACAGAATCAGGTTGAGGCGCGCTCAAATAAAAAATTGAAAAGGCGAAGTATTGGTGGGGGAAGATAGGGGGTGCTGTTGATGTGCCTAGAGTTGAAGGCTCCCGATCTTTATGCGTCGTATGGCTGTCACAATACGGGTGAAATAGTCAAGAAAAAACCATCTTTTTTATCGAACTTTTGTGATCAAGAGGAGATGGTTTTCTTGCCATTTTCTCCTGAGAAAAGGTAGATTTAGGAGGGTCAAACGGTACATACGAAATAGGTGTCCATGGATAATGAATCTCAGAGCTTAATTACGATCGAAAACGAAATGCAGCAGTCCTACATGGACTATGCGATGAGCGTTATTGTGGGACGAGCGTTGCCAGATGCTCGAGACGGTTTGAAGCCTGTGCAGCGACGAATCTTGTACGCAATGCTCGGTGAAGGACTTCTCTCTAACCGGAAACACTCAAAGTGCGCGGGGGTTGTTGGGGAGGTGTTGAAGAAGTTTCACCCGCATGGTGATTCTTCTGTGTACGATGCGCTCGTGCGCTTGGCTCAGTCGTGGAGCGTTCGATATCCACTTGTTGATGGTCAAGGAAACTTTGGTTCTATTGATGGTGATCCTCCAGCTGCTTATCGATACACCGAGAGTAGAATGAGTGCGATATCTTCTCGACTGCTCGATGATATTGATAAAGATACCGTCGATTTTGGCCCGAACTTCGATGACACCACTGAGGAGCCTTTGGTGTTGCCATCAGGCTTTCCCAACCTACTTGTCAATGGAGCCGATGGAATTGCGGTGGGAATGGCTACTCACATTCCGCCCCATAATCTTACTGAGGTCGTTAATGGAGCACTTGCTCTTCTTCAAAATCCAGAGCTTGGAGTGCTAGAGCTCATGGAGTTTATCTCAGGCCCAGACTTTCCTACGGGTGGAACCATCCTTGGGAGGTCGCCGATTATTGCTGCTTATACGAAAGGTCGCGGCATCGTGCGTGTGCGTGGAGAGGCTGAAGTTGAAACTCTTACTCGGAGTGGAAAAGAGGTTCAGGCAATCGTTATTACTGAAATTCCTTTTCAGGTAAATAAATCTTCGCTCGTTGAGAAGATCGGTAGTCTTATCAATGATCGGTTAATAGAGGGGATTTCTAAGCTGAGAGACGAGTCTGATAGAAAGGGAATGAGGATCGTCATGGAGTTAAAGCGAGATGCAACTCCAGATATTATCCTGAATCAGCTGTATAAACTGACGCCTCTCCAGACCAGTTTTGGAATCATAAACCTCGCAATCGTAGAAGGACGTCCTGTTGTTTGTAGCTTGAAGCAGCTTCTTCAATGTTTTCTTGACCACCGTCGTGATGTCGTAACTCGACGGGCGGTTTTTGAGCTCAGGAAAGCAGAAGACCGAATGCATATCTTAGAGGGGTATCGTATTGCCCTCTTAAATCTTGATCAGGTAATAGCGCTCATTCGAGGCGCGGAAAGTCCAGCATTGGCGCGGCGTCAGCTCTGTGAGGAGTTTGAGCTCTCAACGGTTCAGGCCCAGGCAATCCTCGAACTTCGTTTGCAGAAGCTGACTGGGATGGAGAGGCTTGCTGTTGAGAAGGAGCATGCAGAGCTGGCTGAAGAGATAGCGCGTTTGCGTACTTTACTGGCGAGTCCAGCTGAGATTGACCGCGTCATAGGGGAAGAGCTTGCAAACATTCGAGACGAGTTTGGTGATGAGAGAAGAACTCGGATTGTTGAGCAGGAAGGAGAGATTGAAATTGAAGACCTCATAGAAGATGAGAGGATGGTCGTATCCGTTACCCACCAAGGATATATTAAGCGTACTCCTGCTGACCAGTATAAGGCGCAGAAGCGAGGAGGAAAGGGTGTCACTGCGGCCTCAAACAAGGATGAGGATTTTGTAGAACATCTCTTTGTGGCCTCAACCCTGGCTTACCTCTTCTTTTTTACTACTCATGGGCGATGCTTTATTAAGAAGGTCTACATGTTGCCTCAGGGTGGAAGGACTGCTCGAGGCCGCGCCCTGGTAAACCTGCTCGAGCTTCGAGATGGCGAGAAGATTTCGGCGATTCGAGCAGTTTCAGAGTTCGCTGATGACCGGTTTGTCGTTATGGCAACTCGCCAGGGATATATAAAGAAGACAGACTTGATGAGTTTTGAGAGAGCCAACAGAAAGAGCGGATTGACTGCTTGTACGCTGGCTGATGGTGATCAGTTGATAGGGGCGCGTATTACCCATGGACAAGATGACATTGTGCTTGCCTCAAAGAGTGGTATGGCTATCCGCTTTTCAGAGAGTGATGTCCGTCCTATGGGGAGGACTGCTCGAGGGGTAAAGGGGATTAACCTCGATTCTGGAGATGAAGTGGTTGGCATGGTCGTGGTGGCAGGTGCTGAAAGCTCTGATGGAGTGGATGGAGCTGACATGCGACCAGACGAAAGCGCGTTTCTATTAACGGCTTGTGAAAATGGATTTGGAAAACGCACACGGATTCAAGACTATCGCAGGCAGAATCGCGGCGGGAAAGGGTTGATTGATATACAAGCCGGCGAGAGGAACGGTCCGGTGGTTGGAGTCTCCGCGGTGCTTGAGGATAATGAAGTAATGGCAATCGCTTCGACTGGAAAGATTGTGCGAATGGGAGTTGCTGATATTTCTTGTGTTGGAAGAAATACGAAGGGAGTTCGTTTAGTGAATCTTGATGAGGGAGAAAAGCTGTCAGCTATTGCTCCTATTCGAGATGCCAGCGGTGCGGAAGAGAGTAATGGCGACGATTAGGAAGAAGAGAAGTTCGGTAGGTGTTCTTGGTCTTGGAAACTGGGGTACAGCGCTTGCCGATCATCTTGCCCGAAATGGGCACAATGTCGTGTGTTGGGATCGGGACGCTGCTGTGCTCGAGTCGGTCAGGAACCATGGTAAGAACTCCCGGTATCATAGCGAGTTCTCTCTACATGAAGGACTCTGTCCAGTTGATACAGCCGATCTGGTGTTCGAGCAGCCCATACTTCTGTTGACGGTTCCTTCTAGAGCGTTGCGAGAGGTCTTTAGCTCTATGCAGGTTTCAACTGATACGTTGATTATAAGCGCAATCAAGGGTCTGGAGCCTGAGACGTTGCTTACTCCTCTTCAGTTCATGCACAAGAAGTATCCTCAATTAACCAGATTAGCAGTGCTGTCGGGGCCTAGTTTCTCTAGCGATGTTATTCGTCGCCGACCTGCGGGTATCGTAGCGGCTTCAACTGACGGGGTAGTTGCGCGCGAAGTATCTGAGTTGTTCCGAGCCGATACTATGCGGGTATATCTCTCGAGCGATCCGCTTGGTGTTGAGTTAGGTGGAATCTTAAAGAACGTAATTGCACTAGCAGTTGGTGTTTCAGATGGGCTTGACCTTGGAGATTCAGCAAGAGCGGCACTGGTCACTCGTGGGTTGGCAGAAATGACGCGATTAGCAGTTGCTATGGGCGCTGAAGAGCGGACTCTTTTCGGACTTTCAGGCATGGGAGACCTTATTATGACTGCCACATGCGATCGGAGTCGCAACCGAACTGTTGGTATCCGACTCGGAAGAGGAGAGCAGTTGGACGAGATTCTGCGAACCCTCGGATCTACTGCTGAAGCGGTTGGGACTACAGCAATTGTACTTCAGCTTGCGGAGGAGCATCAGGTTGAGATGCCTATCACTGAAGCGGTGAGTGCAATGCTTGAAGGAGTTATTTCTCCAGCTGAGATGATCCAACGCTTTATTCTGCGTCCAACCAAGGCAGAGTTTTAACGGTGAATTGCAAAGCTCATGGAAGAGGAACGACCCCTTCAGGAAAATACCCCGTTCAAGTTTGAACCTGAGCAGCATCTTGAGTGGGTTGAGCGGTACGTCCGACGCTTCCTTCGAGAGTTTGATATCTCCCAACAAGAAAAGGACGAACTTGTGGGTATTGGTTACCTCGGAGTTGTTGAAGCAGCCGAACGATTTGATCCCTTGCGTGGAGTACCCTTCAAGCCCTATGCAACGATTCGGGTTCGAGGGGCATTGCTCGACGGATTATCAAAGATTACAGGGCTCTCGCGTTCAGGGTTTCAAAAAGCAAGAGCGTTGCGTGCTTTAACGGATTATCGAGAGGAAGATGAGATTCGACGGCGTGCTGAGGGGAGTCCTGATGAGAAGCTCGCTGAGGTATTTGAGCAAGCTGCAAGCGCGGCGTTTGTGTATCGACTTTCTCTGTATGCGGAGAGTGGAGAGGAGCTCTTAGGGAGTGATGCAGAGACACCGGAAGAAGTCGCGAGCCGACAAGAGGTGGCTGTGCTTTTGAAGCATGGGGTGAAGAAGCTCCCCGAGAAAGAGCGGCTGGTGATAGAAGAGTACTACTTTCATCATAGAACCTTTGATGAAATTGGAGAAAAACATTCAATGTCTAAGGGATGGGTCTCGAAAATTCACCGAAGGGCAGTTGCCCAGCTCAGAGAGTTTATGACGGGTCACGATGCCGTCTTACATGAAAGTGATGAGTGATGACAGAAGCTCAAAAGAGAAGAGGAAGGTATGGTACACTTTTATAATTCATTGAGTCGTGTCCTCGAGGCTTTTAAGCCTGCGAGTGATGAGCGAGTGACATACTATTCATGTGGACCGACCGTTTATAACTATGCTCATATCGGTAATCTTCGCGCGTATCTCTTTAACGATATCGTTAAGCGCTATCTCGAGTTTCGAGGATACTCCGTCTATCATGTGATGAATATTACCGATGTGGATGATAAGACCATTCGAGATTCTCAAAAAGCAGGGAAGACGCTTCGAGAGTTTACTGATTTTTATCTCGCCGAATTCCTCGAAGACTTAAAGACTCTCAATATCATCCTCCCGGAAAAAATGCCCCGGGCGACTGATGAGATCGATGGAATGATCGAGATGATTGGCAAGCTTCTTGAGTCAGGGCATGCTTATCAAGCTGAAAATGGAGACGTCTACTTTAAGGTTTCCAGCTTTCCGAACTATGGAGAGCTTGTTCAGTTAAACCCTGAAACATTAAAGGCGAATGCTGGTCAGCGGCTGAATGCTGCCGATGAGTATGAAAAGGAAAATGCGCAGGATTTTGCGCTGTGGAAAGCCCATTCCGCCGCCGATGGTGATAATTACTGGGAGAGCCCTTTTGGAAGAGGGCGACCTGGATGGCACTTAGAGTGTTCAGTAATGTCTACAAAGTACTTAGGGCAGCCAATTGATATTCATTCGGGTGGCGTGGACTTGAAGTTCCCACATCATACCAATGAGATCGCACAGTCAGAATGTTGTGGTGCGGCTCCGTTCGTTCGGTACTGGCTTCACAACGAACATCTCATCGTCAATGGGAAGAAGATGGCAAAATCAGCGGGGAACTTCTTTACGCTGCGAGATTTACTCGAACGTGGCCATGACCCTCGAAGTATTCGTTACGAACTGTTGTTAAAAACGCACTACCGACAGCAGCTTGATTTTCGTGAAGATGACTTGAGTGGAAATACAAAGCTCATTCAACGATTTGATGATTGCTATGAGAAGCTCTCGGAGAGTGCTCCAGCTGAGACTCCGCTACGGGAAGAGTGGAATCAGTTCTGTCGTGGGATTGAGTCTGAATTCTGCGCTGCGATGGATGATGACCTAAATATTTCTGTTGCAATGGCAGCGGTCATGAAGTTCATCAAAGAGGTGAATAAGTCTGCGCAGGAGCTCACAGCAGGAGATCGACAGCTCGGAAGAGAGCTGCTAAAGAGTATCGATAGCGTCTTTGGTCTTGGTATTGGAGAACAGGTAAAAGAGCTGCCAGACGAGGAGATTCAAGCTCTCATTGATGAGCGAGAGGAAGCGCGGAAGAGCAAGAACTTCGCTCGAGCGGATGAGATTCGGGATCACTTAGCAGGTCTGGGGGTGATATTAAAGGATACTGCCAGTGGAGTGCGCTTTACGAGAAAGCCTTAACGCATGATGCGGTTCTGATGAGCTGAGCATGATATATTTTCGGTACATATCTTTTGCTAAAGAAATTCCGAAAACTCCTTCTTACTCTTCTTCAAGTAGATCGCTATTTGCTATCTCCATTGCTTTAAAATGAAGCATTACCTCATCTCGAAGTACATACCCTAAGTTCCTTGGAACTCGTCCTCCAAAAGCTTCCAGCATGAGTGGATCTAATCTTCCCCATCCTTGCGGAGCCTTCAGATAGGCCTCTACTTTCGGATCATCACTTGGGCTAGATATGCGGATGAATTCATTTCCTGGTTCTTCAAGGTCTTCCGAGCTTCGGACTCGAAAGCAGGCAAGTTGTGAGCCGAACTCAGTCGGCTCTTGGAGCCCATCAAGTTTGCTCGCTAATTGGTTCACCTCTTTCGTTGGATTCGTATCGATGGAGTCCCATTCTTTTTCGTAAAAGTCAGTCATAATAGTTAAGGCTACCACTGTCTTTAAGCTTATTCTAGGTAATCACCATGGAAATAATTTTTAGCCATTGTAGGTATTGACGAGAAGAAACTAAAAAATATAAGGGGTTACGAAGGAAGAATCCGCCTTTCGTTATGGTGGTTTTCTGTCAGGGGGCTGATTGCGGGGAAGAGGAGAGGCGATGAAGGAGTTGCTCCGCTTGTCTTTGCACATCATGAAGAGAAAGACATGGTGGAGGTGTTGGGCAGTGCGAATATATGCCTCTCCTTGCTAGATCTGATTCCTCTTGCAAGATTCTTTCCGCTTCGCGCATATATTCTACTCTTTGAGATGCGGACCGCTGACCGTCTCGTATTCGGAATAAGCCGAGAGACTTTTCGAATTGTTGAATTGGAGAGTGTCGATAAAATCTCCGCCATAACTCAGTCTCTGCCGCTAATGTATACCTCAGATCAAGAGCGCTCCCTGCCTGCTCCCACAGGCTCCGTCTCCAGAACGTTCCTTCCTGCTGGATATACGGACGGTCAAAGCCACGTAACAGAAAGTTTTCTCTACTATATGGTTTCGAGAGTTTGCCCTCAGTAGCTACGCCTGTCCGAGCAATCGATGCAGGACACCCCGTTAACCATGAAATTTGAGGATAGGACAGAAAGATAAGTCCGATATAAAACAAGGAGTATTGTGTTAGCCTGTCGTCAGCATTAATCCAACTCATTACTTCACCAGAGGCATGAGCGAATCCTTCCTGAATTGCAAAATATTGCCCTCCATCAGGCTCACTGCGCCAATAGTGAAGGTGTTTTTCGTGACGTCTAATAATTTCACAGGTTCGATCCGAACTACCGCCATCAATGATGATATATTCAAGGTTTGGATACCCCTGGCTAAGAACAGAGTCTATGGTTTCTTCGATGAAGTCTTCTTGATTAAAGCATGGTGTTACCAGAGAGATCCGTGGCGCATTGTGTTGAAACTCGTTCGTTTTAAAGATTGGAAAATACGGAAGAGGAGCGAACTCAGGGGAGAATCTTATGTATCTCTCTGGTGTTTGACCGATAAGCGGCGGAGCGACTGAGTCATTGTCTGAGAGAGGAGCTAGTCGTTTCTCACGTTCTATACAGATTAGTGCTTCGCTGATATATCGAGGCGAGAGATATTCCGTCCGATTCTGCCATTGAGTGGTCGGTCTGATGCTCAATAGACAGTTCGAGGTATAGAATTTAGTGAGTCGAATCATTCTTAAAAATAAATCAAACTCATATGCCTCCTTTGGGCATTCTGATGCAATTGCTTTTGCTCCAGTATAGATGTCTCTATGCCATAAGGTATTCGCGAATCTTGGAGCTATCACAGGATTAGAAAATATTTTCGAATCCATTAGGTCTTTTCTGCTCCATCGATTAGCAGGGCTGGGAGAATCAAATGGCAACCCTGCGCTATTCAAATACGCCAAGCTTCCTGTAATAAATCGAATCTCGCTCTCTTCTGATAGGATCTGGCTAACAGTGGCAAGCCCTATCGCAGTAAGAATAGTACCTGCTTCTGGGATTACCATCTGGAATTCTCCAGTTGACTTCTGTAGACCGTAGTCAATCAGTTGGTGTGCGGTGTGCCCTGAATGGTGTACTATTCGAATTCGCCTATCGAGAGTAAGGAGCTCTTGTTGTTGTGCAAGAGGAAGGCTCTTATGGATAACTATCACTTCTATATTTTTATAGATTTGAGCATGGATGGAACGAAGGGTAAGACGCCAGCCTTCTTCGAGTGACTCTACTGGCAGAATAAGAGAAAATTTAATAGGTATATTATCGACGGGGGAATTTTTCTTTGCCTGATCGATACTCCCTTGAACACTCTCCCCGAGTTGTTTTGCAACCATATTGTCGGGGAAATGAGATAGCTCGCGTTCTATCGCCTCAAGAGCGAGAACAGGAGCGGCCGAGTAATCTAAGACAATAGCTCTTACAAGATCGTAGTTTGGGGTAGGGAGAGCGCTTGTAGGATACTCCTCTATTGCATCGAGGGCCGACTGGATTTCTCCTCTCTGAAGCATCTGAACAATCTCATCAATCTGCATGCTTATCTCTCCGATTTTCTCTATTTAGTATATGGAAAGCGTGCATCATGAAAAGTGCTTTAACAGAGGGGGGTGGCTCAGATAATGCCGAGATTGGCTAAATTTTTTGTAAATACTTGAATCCATGAAGGGAAAAGAGATATTTTTGTTCTGAATTAGTACAAAAATTAAAAGCTCATGGAATCGCTACATCCTTCTCGAGGGTGTTCCTTTTCCGAGTAGTAAGGTGGAGACTTTGCAGCCATGGACCTAAGCAAATGGAGAGATTACCTTTCACTCACGAAGCCTCGGATTGGCTTCATGGTTCTCATTTCAACTTCCATGGGTTTTTTCCTCGCATCTGGCTCGATAGAGCCACTTCCTCGATTTCTATTTGCTCTTTTGGGCACGTTTCTCACGGTGGCAGGTTCCGCCGTGCTGAATAATTTTGTTGAACGAGAGCTGGATAAAAGAATGAAGCGCACAGCTCAACGGCCTCTCCCCGCGGGGAGAATTACTCCAGCGAGCGCGCTGTCATTCGGTACAACTCTTGTGCTGAGTGGTACGGCAATTCTCGTTGGACAGGTAAATCTCTTAACAGGATTTCTCGCCTTGTTGAGCGCGTTTCTTTACGTCCTGGTGTATACGCCGCTCAAGAGAATTACATGGCTTAATACTATGGTGGGTGCCATCCCTGGAGCACTTCCGCCTGTTGGAGGATGGGCTGCTGCTACTGGAGAAATCTCTCTAGAGGCCTGGCTACTTTTTTTAATTCTTTTTATCTGGCAGCACCCACACTTTTACTCAATAGCGTGGATTTATAGAGATGACTATCGGAAAGGGGGGTGTCATATGCTGCCATCAGTCGACCCTGATGGAGAGCGAACAGCTCGTCATGTTATGTGCTTCTCGGTTCTTCTTGTTCCCATATCAATTTTGCCCGTCTTAATCGGGATGAGTGGGATGGTCTATGGAATAGGAGCTATAGTACTGAGCTGCTATATGTTACGGGCTGGATATCGGTTCGTGTCAGCTTTAGATGACGCCTCAGCGCGAGGACTGCTCCGCGCATCGCTCATCTACCTTCCGGTTATTTTCTTGTTAGTAGTTGCTGATTCTGGGTTAGTATAGTGCGTTCTCTTATTCTCATATTTACACTTCTCGGTCTATCGATGGGATTGATAGGTTGCGAAGGAAGTCGCTCCCCAAAAGACTCGCTACCGGTGATGGGAGCAGCTCCTGACTTTACATTTCTCGATACTCAAGAAGAACAATTTCGTTTTCGAGAAACTGATGGTCGAGTGCGTGTTGTGAGTTTCTTTTTTGCACGGTGTCCGAGCATCTGTCCAAGGATCAATAGCTCACTTCAAGCAATACAAAGAGCGCTCCCCTCTCCAGAGTCTGCTCTTTTCGTATCTATCTCCGTCGATCCAGAGAACGATACGCCTGAGGTGTTAGCGGAGTATGCAAAAAAGTATCGAGGAAGTTCAAAAAATTGGAAGTTTCTAACAGGAGATTCGTCTACTGTAGAGAGCCTGTTGTCTGAGGGGTTTCGACTTGCCTCAGGGATGTTGCCAGATGAGCACAATACCCGAGTGGTACTGGTCGACCGCCAGGGACGCGTCAGAGGCTATTATCAAGGTATGGACTCCTCTCATCTAGAACGCCTGAAGAGCGACCTACTTGGGATGGTCAAAGATAAATAGCGCTACTGCTTGATATCGCTAGTCTTTTGACGGAGATTCTTGGAACTCGTTGGACAGCTGCAAAAGTTGTTTTCGAGCCGCTCCAGCGGTATTCTACAGTGCGACGAGTATTATAGTTGAGGGAACGTGATGGATTTACGAACTGGTCTTGCAAACATGTTGTGTAACGGCGTCATCATGGATGTGATTGACGTAGAGCAAGCAAAGATAGCTGAAGAAGCAGGCGCTGTGGCGGTAATGGCTCTCGAGAGGGTTCCAGCAGATATCCGGAAGCATGGCGGAGTTGCTCGTATGAGTGATCCGAAAATGATCGAAGAGATCCAGCAAGCCGTAAGTATTCCTGTAATGGCGAAGGTGCGAATCGGTCACATCGCTGAAGCTCAGATACTCGAAGCAATCGGGGTTGACTTTATCGATGAGTCTGAAGTTCTTACCCCAGCGGATCCATTCCATCACATAAATAAGAAGCAGTTTAAGACTCCTTTCGTATGCGGTGCCTGCAATCTGGGTGAAGCACTGCGTCGGGTGAATGAAGGAGCGGCGCTTATCCGGACAAAAGGAGAGGCCGGAACTGGAAATATTATCGAGGCAACGCGTCACATGACACTCATTCAAAAAGAGTTGCGCGAGCTCAAGACAATGACAGGCCCCGTGCTTGAGGATAAGGCTCGAGAGTATCGTGTCCCGCTAGAGCTTGTAGAGCTGGTTGCTGAGAATGGTAAACTCCCTGTTCCTAACTTTGCTGCGGGAGGAGTTGCCACTCCAGCAGATGCTGCGTTCGTCAGGCAGCTCGGTGCTGAGTCTGTGTTTGTAGGGTCTGGGATTTTTAAGTCAGAAAATCCACTTCTCTTCGCTAAGGCAATTGTTGTTGCCTCTACGCACTATAATGATCCGAAGGCGCTTCTGGAAGTTTCTCGTGGTCTTGGAGAGGCGATGCGTGGAGTTGAAATCTCTGCGTTGCCAGAGAGTGAAAAGTACGCCGAAAGAGGCTACTGATAGGAGAGAAAGCTCGCTTTCTGGTAGGATCTTGGAAGCTGCTCGTCTTTTGTGCCGTGTAGGGGAGCGATTCAGATATGAAAAAGATAGGAGTTCTAGCTCTTCAGGGGTGCGTTACTCCTCACATTGAGCACCTTAAACGGCTTGGTGCCACTCCCATCGAGATTACGCATCAGCGTCATCTTGAAAGCCTCGATGGTATCATTTTGCCTGGAGGCGAGAGCACGACAATGCTGCGGCTCTTAACTCGTGATGGGTTGATTTCTCATCTTCAGGAAAGTGTCGCCGCTATTCCGACGCTTGGTATTTGTGCCGGAGCAATCTTGTTGGCTAAGGAGGTTACGCATCCACAACAAGCTTCGCTTGGCGCCATTTCCATCAGAGCAGAGCGAAATGCTTATGGGACTCAACGAGAGTCCTTTCAAACAGAGGTTGCTATTGAAGGAATGAGTAAACCTATAGGTGTTGACTTTATCCGAGCTCCGAAGATAACTCCTCTATCAGAAGCGGTGATGGTCCTTGCTCGTCACCAAGAAGAAGCCGTCCTTGTCCGTGAGAAAAACATATTCTGTTCTGCATTTCATACGGAGCTATCAGAAGTGAGTGCCCTTCATGAAATATTTCTAAAAGCGTTATGAGTATGGTGTTATCGCTCGAGCGATACAAGCGGATTGAAAGAAGTGCTCTTGCGCTTATCTTTCTCTGTCTTTTTGTTATTTTGTGGGGTGCATTTGTGAGGTTCTCACATTCAGGGGATGGATGTGGAGAGTCATGGCCTCTCTGTCATGGAGCGATTGTCCCATTGATTGGAGGTAGTGCCGTTTGGATAGAGTATGTCCATCGAATCACCTCTGGTTTATTCGGCATAGGTGTAGCAGTGCTTGTTCTTTATATCTTTTGTGGGATGCGAGAGAGAGGACAAGTACACAACTTCTCGTTGGCGGTGCTCTTCTTTACCATCACAGAGGCGCTGATAGGTGCTGGGCTCGTTTTGAGAGGGATGGTTGCTGATAATGCCTCGTTAGAGCGGATGTATTGGCTGATTGGACATCTTATTAATACTCTATTTCTTCTTTACTTTTTGGTGGCGCTCTTTATACAGGCAAAATTCCCGTCATGGAAAATTCCATTCATTCCCGCTCTCCGGTATAGCCTGCCGCTGTTGTTCTTTATTGCAATTGCTATGTTTGGCTCAGTAGCCTCTCTCAGTGGCACTCTGTATCCCTCTGTTGATCTCTTCAATGATTTTGCAAAGGATTTTTCTTCTGAAAGTCCTTTATTGATTCGGTTGAGAATTCTCCATCCTTGCTTGGGAATCCTATTCTTTTTATCTCTCGTATTACTTTGGAATCCATATCGAGAAATTCGTTTCCAGTTCGAAGGGATGTTTCGAGGGGCTATGCTCGTCTCCTTGGTCGGAGCGACTGCTCTCGTTGGATTGATGACTTTGCTCATGCTTTCCCCTCTGCCAGCACGCTTACTTCACCTGCTGTTCGCGGATCTTGTCTGGTTATATCTCGTGGCTCTTGCGCTTTGTGTCGGAAAAGAAGGCGAAGAGATAGGATTGAGAAAATCTCACTGATGAGATTTTTTTGTTTGAGAAGTAACCCAAATCAATAGGACAACAAGTCCGAAAACAAGGAACACCCCAGGCAGTATCCATGCGAGCATGCCAATGCCCTCTACTTTCGGCACAGCCCGTACTTCTTCTCCATACTCCCCCAAGAGATTTTCAAGAATTTCTTCCGAAGTTGATCCCTTCAAAATCTGCTCTTTTATTGAGTATTTGAGATCTCTTGCTGCAGTGCTTGGGCAGTCTTTCAGAAGCCGACCAGGACAATATGGACTTAAGATGTTTCCTTGTACTTCATCGAAGATCATCTTTTGTTCGGAGGTAAACTGGTCATCGATAAGTTTTGGTTCTGCAATTACTGGAAGTGCAGTAAAGAGCACCAGCAGTAAGGATAGAATGAATAGACTAGGCTCAAGCAGGCTACTCGGACGAGGTCTGATGATCCCTTTCACCATTATCTCTATGCCCCATGTTCTGAAAGGTACTGTTGAATTCGCTCAAGTGAATCTTCCGAGAGAGTGAAGCCACTCGAATTTGATTGAGAGAGGTACTCAATGATTTCATGGATCGTTACGAGTGGATGAATAGAGATCCCCAGTTCTTTTTCAATTTCATCTGCTGCGGAGAGATTTGTTTCACCCCGTTCGCATCGGTCTACCGCTATAACTACGCCACGAATATCTACCAGAGCCTCTTCCTTCAAAGTTTTGAGAGTTGCTCTCAAGGTAATACCAGCTGTGATGACATCTTCGATAATAAGAACCGAATCTCCACTTCGAAGAGGGGCTCCGACGTATTTGCCTCCATCACCGTGAGATTTCTCTTCCTTACGGTCAAAGCAAAAGCCGATATCAATTTTATACCGCTCATAGAGAGAGTATGCAGTAGTAACACAGAGGGGAATTCCCTTATAGGCAGGGCCGAACACCGTCTGCACCTCGGATAAGCCGAGTTTTTTAATATGAGCAGCGTAGAAGTGGCCTAGTCGAGAAATGTGAGAGCCGTGATGAAATCGACCTGTATTGACGAAATATGGTGTTTTGCGCCCTGATTTCGTGATGAAATCTCCAAAGGTCAGAACCTCCGTTTCCATAAGAAAATCTATAAACTCTTTTTGGTAGGTGCTTAGGGGTATGACAGTGTTTTCCATGCTCGGCAGTCTAAGGCATGTGCGCTCAGTATTCAACACGCTCTATTTGGAGTCATTTCGACATCTTATCCTGCTGTTGATCCAGTTTTTCCCTCTTTTTGTCGGAGAGTGGCATTCAAGCTCCAATGCTGCTATTTGCCGATACAGAACTTTGAGAAGATTCTTCCCAGGAGATCTTCAGTGAATGTTCTGCCTACGATTTCTTCGAGTTGAAGAAGAGCAAGCCGAAGTTCCTCACTTACAAACTCAAGCCCAGTTTCGTGCGCTAATGCTTGAGCTGCCGTATGTAAATGAAATATGGCACGTTCTACTAAATGAGCCTGCCTTGCTTGAGTGAGAATAGAGTTGGACTCAGAAAAGTTTTGTTGAGAGCCCTCGACTTCTTCAATTAACGCATTTCGTAATGCATCAAGGCCATCTGCCGTTTTTACAGATAAATAAAAATTTTGCTTGCAGACATCTCTATCGCAATAGTATTGCCCAATAGCCGATTTATTTTTGTCTACTTTATTGGTGAGCATCCAAATATTTTTGGCATCTTTCCCTACAAGCCGAGTTAACGCTTCTATATCGGGATATTCTTCCGTTGCGTCAATCACAAGAAGAACAAGATCTGCCCATTTCAGTTTTTCCAGTGACAACTCAATCCCAAGCTTTTCGACGGCATCATCGGTTTCTGTAATGCCTGCAGAATCACAGATGACAAATCGATGATGACCGAGAATGCACTCTTCTTCTATAAAATCACGAGTTGTCCCAGAGACATCACTGACAAGAGCTCTGGCTCGTCCAAGAAGAGCGTTTAAAAGGCTCGATTTCCCAGCATTTGGAGGTCCACAGAGCAATATCTTGTACCCCTCCCTCATGCGCTTTCCAACCGTGAAGCTTTCAAGGAGTTGATGAAGGTCACTTTGTACTTTGGTCAGTGATTCATGCATTTCTGATATTTGTGAAGGAGAGATATCTTCTTCGGGAAAATCAAGAGAGGCTTGTACTTCAGCGAGCAAGTCTCTCAAGGGTTCGGCAATATGCTCAATGAAGCGGCTCAGTTTGCCAGCGAGGTTATCACTAGCAATTCTTAGTGCCGATTCGCTTGTTGCTGAGATCAGCTCTCCGATCGCTTCTGCTTGCACAAGATCGATTTTTCCGTTGAGAAACGCTCTTTTGGTGAATTCTCCTGGTTCAGCCGGGGTAATGCCAAATGCAAATAGAGACTGGAGGATGCGTTTTGCAATGAGCGGGCTGCCATGGGCGTGGAACTCTACGATGTCTTCGCCAGTAAAGCTTCTTGGGCCAGGCATATAGACACAGAGACCATGATCAATGATATCTCCATTTTTATGGTTCAGAATTGACCCGAAACACATTTCTCTTGGGTGCTCGATTGGAGAGAGCCGCGATCGAAATAAAGCTTTTACGGCACTCTTTGATTGAGTGCCGCTGACCCGTATGACGGCTACGCCAGCAGGAGCTGGTGCCGTAGCAAGAGCTGCTATCGAATGTTGTGGAGCCAGCGAAAGATCAGCTGAATTCTTCTTCATAAGAGAATTATACACACATTTAAAGAAACCATCCTATGGTTCACGCTTTTGATAAATATCCGTAAGATACTAGTGGGTTCTCGCAGAGATTTCCCCCTGTGCTTATTTATAGCGCTGGGATGAGCTCCAAGGATGTGCCATTAGAGAGGTAAAGTGTTGAAGGGATGGGCTCTTGAGTGTTTCGAATCCGTACTGCTGCACACTGCCCCTGTTGGTTTGGCAGTGCTCCAATACTGATAATCTGGCCAAAGGGGCGCGACGATGCCTTCTCGCTCACATCATTGCTTTCATAGACTGAAGAGCCTTCTTCCGTTGCTTCATTAGAGCGAATGAAGAAAGGGAGTGTTTGAAACGGTGATTTTCCCCTAGCGAGAGTCTTCTCAACCACTTCTTGGCCTGGATAGCATCCTTTTCCTATAGTGAGAGCAGAGGAAGGAGCTGATTCAAGAAACGTTTTCCCAGGCTGAATCTCATGTGGAAAGTGAAATCTACGTGAAGCGATTCTGAATGCTTTCCATGTTTCATTTGATATTTCATTACAAACGTTTTGAAGTTCAGTTCGTATGTCATGAAGAGTAGCGGTTGGAAAGCAGAGATCCCAACCCGGATATATTGTCCTCACTGATGGGATGATATGGATTGGTTGATGGGACAATTCCAGAGAGTCGGGCGCTGCTCCAAACAGGTGAACAATGGCTGTGTTGGGAATAGGATCAAGTGATATCTGTTCTGTTACTCGAAATTGTAGAATCGCATTCCTGACCTCTTCTAACTCTCCGCCATCAGCGATAATGAGGTAACTTGTCTCAGGCTCAAGACATTGAATCGTGATAATAGCCTGCGTCTTTCCCTGTCCATCGAGACAACCAGCGAGGCAGCTGTCGCCTGTGCCAAGCAACTTAAGATCTTGAGTAGTTCGAGCATGCAAATAACGCAGTGTTTGGCTTCCCGTTGCCAAGAAAATGGGCGGAGTGGGAAGAACAAAGAATCCGCTTCCGGGAAAGCAAGAGAGAACCTCATTCTTACAAGACATACTATTTCCTATAATGACATTCTCATTTCAATCGAGTTCCGATCCGCTCAAAGTTATCCCAAGACCAATAGACTATCATAGCCTTTCCCTTCAAGCGTTCTTGAGGTAAGAACGGGTCTGCCCAGAATCGAGAGTCTCGGGACTGATCGCGATTGTCTCCAAGGACGAGAACATGTCCATCAGGAACTACGGCTGGACCGAAATTACCTATCGGATCACCTCCATTTTCCCAACGCGCATATGACTCTTTCTGCAACTCCTGATTCACGAACAATTTATTTCTTATGACTTGAATTTCATCTCCTGGAATGCCGATTACTCTCTTGATTATATTATCCTTAGATTCATTCTCCTCTGTGTGCGGCTCATCGACCCTGGTGAAAACAACAATATCCCCTCTTTCGGGTTTTGCATATTGAAAGAGAATTTTATCAACGAAGGGAACTCGCAATCCATAGCTGAGTTTGCTGACGAGAATATGATCTCCAATACGAAGTGTTGGAATCATAGAACCCGATGGGATTTTAAATGCTTCAATGAGTGTTCCGCGTATGAGGAGTGCAAGTGCTAGTAGTAAGAGAATCGTCTTGATGAACGAGACAGTCTCTCTCCAGGCGCTTGTTCCTTTGGCAGTCGTCGAATCCTGTCCTTGCGAGCTCTCTCGCATTTTCTTTTGTGTTAGCTGGTCGTGCATAGTCTTACCAGTTTTATTTTATCAGTTGATGTTGTTCATCTGGATATGGTTCTCAGAGTATCATTTTTAAAATACTTTTCACGATAGACGTATTATATGCATGTATCAGATTTTAGGGGAAACGTCATTTTTATCGGTAAGAACGGAGGAGGGCGCGGAGAGTTCTGATTGAAATAGCGTACGAAAGAAAAAGCCCGCTTTCGAAAGCGGG